>NZ_JBSFJX010000059.1:0-49905 GCF_053598275.1 Streptomyces sp. NPDC001156
CCCACACGTCCGGCCCGACCCTCTCCCCAGCCCATTCCCCCTGCATGCACAACAGTCTGACCCCGCATCAGTACCTGCGGGGCCAGAACCAAAGATTTTCAGTGATCTTCTAGGCGGAGCCCGCGAGCGCGCGGATCCTGTCGAAGACCTCCAGTTCGGCCCGGGCGTCGAGCGCGGCCGTGGGCTCGTCCACGATCAGGATCTGCCCCTGCCGGTAGGCGGCGCGGGCGATGCCGAGCCGCTGCCACTAGCCGCCGGACAGGTCGTGCCCGCCGCTGAAACCGCGCGCGAGCAGCGTGTCGAGGCCGCGGGGCAGGTCCGCGACGACGTCCTGGGCACCGGCCTGGGCGACCGACGAGGTGATGCGTTCATCGGTGACGGGCGCGGTCGTGCGTCCGACCGCGACATTGACGCGGGCGGTGAACGGCCAGCGCTTGAAGTCCTGAGCCACCATGGCGACGCGCTCGGCGAGTTGCCGCCGGTCGGCCTTCGCCGCGTCGACATCGTCCCACAGGATCCGGCCCCGCTCGGGCGCGTACAGCCCGGCGAGAAGCTTGACCAGGGTCGTCTTGCCGGATCCGTTCTCGCCGACGAGGGCCACGATCCGGCCGAGCGGCACGGACAGCGTGACATCCTGGAGAGCCGGCCGGTTGGAGGTACCCGGGTAGGTGAACGTGACGTTCTCGAAGCGGATCTCGCTCGGATCCTCCGGGAGCGCATCGCCGCCTTCCGGGATCGCGCGCTTGGCCGCCTCGACGTACAGGCGCTGCAGATCGCCCGCGAACAGGGCTTCCTCATGCAGGGAGTTGATCTCGAGGACCAGCGAGTCGAGGCTCGCCGAGCCGGTGCGGATCGCGATGACCGCCGTACCCGCCACGGACAGCGACATGGCGCCGGTGTACAGCAGAGCCCCGAGCGTCGCGTACGTCGCCACGACGGCCACGCCCGTCCAGGTGGCCGCGATCAGACCGGTACGCGCCTCGAGCCGGGCCAGGCGGGCCTGTTCGGCCTCGGCTGTCTCCGACATCGCGCGGAAGTGGCGCAGCAGAAAGGGACCGACGCCGTGCACTCGGATCTCGGGGGCCGCGGCCGGCTCGGTGAGCAGACTGCTGATCAGCCGGCCCGCGCGGGCGTGCTGGACCCAGGCGTGGAAGGACTCGTAGCGGCGCCGGGCGATCGTCAGTGCGCTCCAGGCGCTGGGCAACGTCATGGTGACGAGGAGCGGGAGCAGCGCCGGGTGCAGGACCGTCAGCACACCCGCCGCGGCGACCAGCGAGATGAGCGCGTTCACCACCTGGGTGGCGAGCCCCATCATGCGGCGGGCGGACGCCGCGCCGTACTGCGCGGTGTCCAGCAGCTTGTGGAAGGCGTCGTCCTCGATCGCGGACAGCTCCACGGCCGCGGCCCGCTCCAGATACAGCTCGGTGGCGACCCGCTCCACCTTCGGCTCCAGTCGCCCGGTGGCGTACGTCGACGCCGCCCGTAGCAGTGCGGACACCAGCAAGACCGCCGCGACCGCGAACAGTGCCGGCACGGCGCCGCGCAGCCGGTCCTCGACCGGGCCGTCGGACATCAGCCGGGCCAGCACGGAGTTGACCGCCAGCAGGCTCACCGCCTGCGCGACCCCGCGGCCCCCTTCCGCGCTCAGGACGACACGGGCGGCGCCCCGGTCCGCCTGCCAGGCGAGCCGGAAGCTCGAGGCGAGCAGCGACGGCAGCCGGGTCACCATGGCCCGGAAGTTCAGCTCGAGAAACGCGTCGGAGTGCTGGGACCAGCCCATGTCGTAGCGCAACGGACCGCCGAAGAGCAGTAACTCCGAGTCGGATGTGGCCGGGGCTTCCGCTGCGGCCTTCTTCTCGCCGGATTCCTGGGACTTCCTCGCCACGCATGACCTCCCCCGAGTGCGGACGAAAGAGGGTCTCCCCAGGAAGACAGCCCTCCATCCGCCGGGCACCGCACTTTCGCGTGGCGGGCGATTCCGGTCGCAGATGGTGGTCGTTCGGTCAGGCGCTGAGCGGACGCAACCACGCCGGGGCGGTGCCGGTGATCCGGCACAGCGCCAGATACAGCGGGATCGGCGGGGTGTACGGCATGTTGTCGTCCGGGCGGTGGATGAGCCCGGGGCTGTCCGGTGCACCCGCGAGCAACGCGCCCGGTACGTAACGTGCGGGCGCCGGCCAGTCCAGCGCGACATCGGAGTCGGACGGCACGATCCACCACCAGTCCGTCCGGTCGGCGTACACGCAGCCCACCCTGGGCAGCCGGGACAGCAGCAGCGCTCCATGACGCGCGGGCATCGCCACCGCGTCGCAACCGAGCGGGAGCGCCATGCCGTCGGGCAGTTGAACCCGCCGGGACACTGCTCCGGGCTTCGGCTGTGCCCGCCTGAGGCGCACCAGCGAGTCCAGGGTCAGGACCTGCGCCGCCCGTGTACCCCTCACACCCATGAGGGCCCCGCCTCTGAGGACGCCTCCGCCTCGGACCCGCCGCCGTCAGCCGGAGGGCGCTTCGCGCTCCAGCCCAGGTCGGCCCGTGGCTCTCCGCTCACCGGCGGTTTCTTGGCGCTCCACCCGAGGTCGTACTGCGCGACGGTGTGCTCCGATGCCCGGGACCTGTCGCCGGAACTCGACAGGTCCCGGGACGGCTGTGCCGGGTGGGCCCGTTCGCCGGACGCCGACCGGTCGGCGTCCCGCGCCAGCTCGGCCCAGACCAGGAGTCCGGAACCCGCCGCCTGAGCACCCCAAGCCCGGCACAGGGCCGCGACGAGAAGCAGTCCCCTCCCGTGCTCCTCGTCGGGCCGCTGCGGGCCGGGGTGCGGCTCACCCGGAGCGCATCCCTCGTCCGTCACCACTATGCGCACCACATCGTCCTCGTCGCGCAGTTCACAGACGACGTGCTCTCCGGCCGCGTGCACGATGGCGTTGGTCACCAGTTCGGAGACGACCAGCGTCGCCGTGTCGCAGGTGTCCTCGCACACCGCCCAGCCGGACAGTCGGGAGCGCGTGAGCTGCCGGGCCCGTGCGACGGAGCCCGGATGTGCCACGAGCTCGAAGCGGAACCGGCGTTCAGCGGCCGCGCCGGGGGGCATTCCCGCGGCGCCACCAGGCCCGAACCGGTCTGTGGTGGCGTCTGTTCCTAACGACGCGGACGGAATCACGCTTGCCACTATCGCCGCGGCGTGAACACTTGGCAAGAGTCACTGTGAAAATTGCAGAGTGCAGTGTGACTGCGAGAAGGTGCATGGCACACTGCTCGCAACAGCACGCTGATCGACGCCAGTTGGGATCCAAGCGCTGGCCTGCCGGTCCGCCGCTCAGGGCTGCGGTAGGCATGCCGGGCCTGAACAGGCGATGAGCGGTGCGGAAAGGTTTCTACTGGCGGCGTTCGGGCTGTCAGGACATCGGAGGACGGGAGGAGGTGCGGCGTTGAGTGAGCCGCGTTCGGCGCCGACGGTCGGTCAGGTCGTTCTTGGCCGGCGCCTGCTGGACCTGCGTGAACGGGCAGGTCTCAAGCGGGAGGAGGCCGCGCGCATCCTTCGTGTGGCACCCGCCACCGTCCGCCGTATGGAGATGGCCGAGGTCGCGTTGAAGATCCCGTACCTTCAACTGCTGCTGAAATCGTACGGGGTGGGCGACGACGAGGCCGAGGCGTTCGTCCAGCTGGCGGAGGACGCCAACAAGCCGGGCTGGTGGCAGCGGTTCCACGACATCCTGCCCGGCTGGTTCTCGATGTATGTGAGCCTGGAGGGCGCCGCCGCGCTCATCCGTCAGTACGAGCCCCACTTCGTGCCCGGCATCATGCAGACCGAGGAGTACTCCCGGGGCGTACTGAAGTCGGGCGCCGTCGGGCAGACCAGGCCCGAGGACATCGAACGGCACGTGGCGTTGCGCATGCAGCGCCAGGAACTGCTGACACGTGAGAACGCGCCCGCCATCTGGGCCGTGATGGACGAGACAGCGCTGCGCCGTACCGTCGGCGGCCCTCGGGTCATGCGCACCCAGGTCGAACGGCTCCTCGAGGTCATGCGGCTGCCCCACGTGACGCTCCAGGTGCTCGAGTTCTCCTCGGGCCCGCATCCGGGTACGTACGGGCCTTTCGTACTGTTCCGATTCGCCATGCCGGAACTGCCGGACATGGTCTACAGCGAGTACTTGACCGGAGCCGTCTACCTGGACGCTCGCGCCGAGGTGGCGACCCACCTCGAGGTCATGGACCGCATGGCGGCTCAGGCCGCCACGGCACAACGCACGAAGGAGATCCTCGAGGATCTCCGCAAGGAGCTGTAATGGATCGCATCACGCCGCGCAGACGCGTCTACAACGGCATGCCCGCCCGCGAACTGGGCAGCGAGGGCTGGCACAAGCCGTGGAGCGGAGGCAACGGCGGCAACTGCCTCGAGGCCATGAAGCTCGCCGACGGCCGCATAGCCGTCCGCCAGTCCACCGACCCCGACGGTCCCGCGCTGATCTACACCTCCGACGAGATGACCGCGTTCATCGAGGGAGCCAAGGCGGGGGAGGCGGACTTCCTGCTCTCTTAACTCCCTTGCTGGTTCATGACGTTGCTGTCCCACCGCTAAATTGGCACTCAGTTGACCGTTGACTGTCCTACAGACTCACGGAGCTCCTCATGACCGGGCAGGACCCCGCCCAGGACGCCGTCGTCATCGACACGAGCATGCCTCACCCCGCGCGCATGTACGACTGGTACCTCGGCGGGAAGGACAACTACCCCGTCGACGAGGAGATGGGCCGGCAGATGCTCGCCCTCGACTCGCGTGTACCGGTGATGGCACGGGTGAACCGCGCGTTCATGCACCGCGCCACACGCTGGCTGGCCGAGAGCGGCATCCGGCAGTTCCTCGACATCGGCACGGGCATCCCGACCGAGCCGAACCTCCACCAGATCGCGCAGCGGATCGCGCCGGACGCGCGCGTCGTCTACTGCGACAACGACCCCATCGTGCTCGCCCACGCCGCGGCCCTGCTGCGCAGCACGTCCGAAGGCGTGACCGAGTACCTGCAGGCGGATGTGCGCGACCCGGACGCCATCATCGAGGGCGCCAGGAAGGTTCTCGACTTCAACCGCCCCGTCGCGCTCTCCCTCGTCGCGCTGCTCCACTTCATCTCCGACGAGGACGGGGCGCACGAACTGGTCGGTCGGCTGTTGTCGGAACTGCCCTCCGGTAGTTGCCTTATGATGACCCACGCCACCCCCGACTTCACCCCGGAGGAGTCGGCGGCGGCGACCGAGAAGCTCAAGGCCGCCGGGGTCACGCTGGCGCTCCGCTCTCGCGCCGAGTTCGCCCGCTTCTTCGACGGACTCGAACTGGTCGAACCGGGTGTCGAGGTCGTCCACAAGTGGCACCCCGAGCTGGGCGAGCCGGTCGCCGGGCAGGACGACGGCGTCATCCCCGGCTACGGAGCGGTGGGCCGGAAGGCGTAGGGACCGGGCCGAGCAGGCCCGTGTGACCGTTGGGTCGTGGAGGCGCCTACTGGGTGCCCCACGGCCACCCGGCCACCACGGTCGTCTTGGCCGTAACGGTCGTGTGGTCGGCGGATGTGCCCCTGGGCGGGCTGTGCGTTCAGCCGGACGTGATCCTGCGGGTCGTGGTCCGGCTGGGCGCGTTCCTGCCGGACGTGCGTGTTCCTCCCGAACGTGTTCTCCCTGGTCGTGTTCCTGCGGACCCCGATCGCGAGCGGATGGCCCCCTTGAGAGCCCCGGCCGTGGACCGGTGGATCCCGGCGGTCGCTACCCCGTGATCCGTCGCTACCCCGTCATCGGTCGCTACGCCGTCATCGGTCGGTCGTACGGGCCGATCGGTGCCGGCAGGCGCGACGCACCGCCGCTCAGGCTCCGGTCCACCGCCGCCGCCACGGCCCGGCCCTCCGCGATCGCCCACACGATCAGCGACTGTCCGCGTGCGGCGTCCCCGGCGGCGTACACGCCGGGGACGTTCGTCGCGAAGTCCTCGTCCCGTGCGATCGTCCCGCGGCCATTGAGTGCCACTCCCAGCTGGTCGATCAGCCCGTCCCCGCGGTCGGGTCCCGAGAACCCCAGCGCGAGCAGTACCAGGTCGGCGGGAAGCGTGCGCCCGGTGTCAGGCATCGGCTGTCGCCGCTCGTCCACCTCGACCAGGTGCAGGGCCCGCACATGCCCGTCCGCGTCGCCCGTGAACCGCAGGGTGGACGCCGCGAACAGCCGCGCGTCCGAGTCCGCCGCGGGCGCCGTCCGCAGATCCCGCGCCTCCTCGTGCGCGCCCGAGAGCCGGTAGATCTTCGGATACGTCGGCCACGGCTCGGTGTCCTCGTCCCGCTCCGCCTGCGGCAACGGGTAGATGTCCAGCTGTGTCACGGAGGCGGCCCGTTCGCGCACCGCGGTTCCCAGGCAGTCCGCCCCGGTGTCCCCGCCGCCCACGATCACGACGTGCTTCCCGACCGCCGACAGAGGCGAGACCTCAAGGTCGCCCTCGCACACCCGGTCGGCCAGTGGAAGGTACTCCATCGCCTGATGTATCCCGGCCAACTCCCGCCCCGGCACCTCCAGTTCGCGCCAGGCAGTCGCACCCGTCGCGATCACCAAGGCGTCGTACCGAGCCCGCAGTTCGGCCGCCCCGATGTCCGTCCCTATGGCCGTCGACGTACGGAACTTCGTGCCTTCGGCGCGCATCTGCTCCAGCCGCCGGTTCAGATGTCGCTTCTCCATCTTGAAAGCCGGTATCCCGTACCGCAGCAGCCCCCCGATCCGGTCCGCCCGCTCGTACACCGCCACCGTGTGTCCGGCACGGGTGAGCTGCTGGGCCGCCGCCAGACCCGCCGGTCCCGAACCGATGACCGCGACGGTCCGCCCCGAGAGCCGCTCCGGCGGGCGGGGCGGAGCGAACCCCTCCTCCCAGGCCCGGTCCGCGATGGCCACCTCCACGTTCTTGATGGTGACCGCGGGCTGGTTGATGGCGAGGACACACCCCGCCTCGCAGGGCGCCGGACACAAGCGCCCCGTGAACTCAGGGAAGTTGTTGGTGGCGTGCAGCCGGTCGCTCGCCGCTCGCCAGTCCTCGCGTGAGACGAGGTCGTTCCACTCGGGGATGAGGTTCCCGAGCGGGCAGGCCTCGTGGCAGAACGGGATTCCGCAGTCCATGCACCGGTTGGCCTGCCTGCTGATGATCGGCAGCAACGCACCCGGGACGTACACCTCGTTCCAGTCCCGTACCCGCTCCTCGACGGGCCTGCGGGGCCACTCCTCGCGCGGTGTGCTCATGAATCCCTTGGGATCGGCCATGGCCGTCTCCCTTGCGTGCGCGTACGGGACCGCTTCAGGTCACGATACGACGCCACCGCCCCACCCGCTCCTCGGCGCCGGGACCTGCGGAAAGGGCTCCCGGGGGCCTCAGGTGAGGGCGAGAACATAGGAGACCGCAGCGCCGGTCGAGGCCACCATGCGGACGTGGTTCCACATGGTCCACTCGCTCACATATGTGCGCCAGTACGCGGACGCCTCCGGAGAGCCGGCGCCTATCCGCAGAAGCGCCTCGTTGCGCGGAACATTCGCCACGGCGGTCACTCCGAACACACCGATCAGATACAGGGGCACTGCCGACCAGCAGTTCCACCGCCTCGGCCGGCCACAGCACGAACGTCACCACGGCGACCACGGCGCACACCATCGCGGACCCAACGAATATGATCATGAAGGTCGGTGTCACCGCCGCCTTGTTGATCGCGTTCATTGCGGCGATCCCCTGCGCCGGCGGCAGGGAGCCAAGCCCCCGCATCACGAACGTAGAGAACCCGCAGAACACCCCTGCCACCAGCCCGGTCCCCAGCACCCCGAGCACGGCCAGCAGGGCGTACGGCCAATCCGTCATGTCAACTCCCGCATCGGTCCCCGAACAGGGGGATCCTTCCCATCTCTTCCCGTCACCAGAAGTGACATGTCGCGCGAGACCTGTGACCCTGCACGGCTCGTGCAGGTGCGGGCCTGAACGTCCACGACCCATCGGTGCGGAATCACGTGACGCAAGGCAGCCGGCGCTGGTTCCCGCTCGACCGCTCAGCCCGGTGCGGGATCATGCCGCCTCCCGGAGCTGCCAGTCCCGCAGGACCGACTCCACGTCGTCCGCGATCCGCCGCCGTGCCTCGAGCCGCGGCACGCCGTTCATCAGGAGCTGGTCGTACGGCGTCTGCGTGTGACGTATGGCGGCGCGCACCGCGGCCGCCACCGCCTCCGACGACAGTGCCCGGCCCGCCGCACTGCGCCCGACCCGCCCGCTTCCGCGCAGCGACGCATGGGCAGCGATCTCCTGCGCCTGCGCTGCCGGACATCCGGGAAACAGCCGCCGGATCTCCTGGGCGAACGCCTCCGTGAACCGCACATCCTCCGCCGCCCGGCGCCGTGCGTCCCGCGCCCGGCGTCTGCGGCGTGCCTCGGCGTCCGCCAGGCACTGCTCCTCGGCCAGCGCCAGCGCCGCCTCCTCGACGAGCACCCCCTGCCGCTCGTACCGGCTCTGGCGCCGATTGAACCGCACCACCACAGCGGACAGCGTGCTCGCCTCGCGTGACCGCCTGGTCAGCGCCGTATCGCCGCGGGGCAGGAACACCAGGTGCCCGAGGTCCGCACAGTCCAGACATCTGGGCGCACCCTCCTCCAGCACCAGCAACGGCAACGGCACCCTTCCGCACCGGGCACAGTGCCGTCGCTTGACCGGCTGGAACACAAGAGGTCCGCTCCGGGGCGGAGGAATTGAGGTCGGTGCCATATCCGCTTCATTCCCCTCCCGTCCCGACGACGACCTCGGCGCACCGATCCGATCCGATCCGGTGGCGTTGCGGGCGCGGCCCTGCCGGGCGACTCGGTGAACTGGGCCGCCGACCCCGTCCGGCCTCCTCGGCGATCGCGGCGTCGCCCCTCCGTCGCCGATCGTGACGCCTGCTGGCTGTCGCACGCCTCCGTCCTGCCCGCACGGGCCAGGCCGGGGGTTTCCCGTCGGGGCGCGGCATCATGGGCCCTGTGCGACTCGAAGCGATCACCTGGGAACGGCTCGGCGACCTCCTCGCCGACCGGTTGCTCGACCTGAAGGCCGCCGATGGCAGCCCCTGGCCGCGCATCGCGTTCGACGGAGCCCCGGCGGCGCATCCCGGCGACCTCGCCCTGCGCGTATCCGATGCGCTGCGCATACGTGGCCTGCCATCGCTCGTCGTCGGAACGGAGGGCTTCCTGCGTCCCGCATCCGTCCGCCTCGAGCACGGCCATCGGGACCTGGATGCCTATTACGACGGCTGGCTCGACACCGGCGCCCTGTGGCGCGAGGTCTTCGGCCCCCTCGAACCCGGTGGCGACGGCCGCCTCCTGCCCGACCTGTGGGACCCGGTCACCGACCGCGCCACCCGCAGTCCCTATGTCCGGCTTCCGCCGGGTGGGCTTCTCCTGCTCCATGGCCCCCTCCTCCTGAGGCATTGGTTCCCCTTCGACCTGACCGTCCACGTGTTCCTCTCGCCCGGCGCGCTTCGCCGCCGTACGCCGGAGGCGGAGCACTGGACGCTGCCCGCCTTCGAGCGGTACGAGGCCGAGACGGACCCGGGTGCCGCCGCGGACGTACTGATCCGTGCGGACGACCCGCGCCACCCCGCGTGGAACGGCTGACGCGCCCGGTTCCGCATTTACCTCTCATGTGCCTGCATGGGATGGGGAGAGCTCCCCAGCCCGAGCGCAAACCTCCTCGGCTCACCGCCGCACCCGGCACTCCCGAGCACCTGCACGGCCCGGCTGCTCCGGGTGCAATGCCTCAGGGACACGGCGAGAATGAAAGGCGCCGGGACATGCGGTGCGTTCCGTGCCGCGCCGGCCGTCCGGCATCAGGAGGTGCTCCATGACCACCGCCGGAGACATCATGCACCGTGGCGCCCAGTGGATCCCCGCCCACGAAACCCTGGACCGCGCCGCCCAGTTGATGCGCGAACTCAACGTCGGTGCGCTGCCCATCAGTGACGAGAACGAGCGGCTCTGCGGCATCCTCACCGACCGCGACATCGTCGTCGGCTGTGTGGCCATGGGCCATGACCCCTCACGCGTGACCGCGGGCGACATGGCCCAGGGCACGCCGCGCTGGATCGACGCGGACGCCAATGTCGACGAGGTGCTCAGCGAGATGGAGGAGCACAAGATCCGCCGGCTTCCCGTCATCGAGAACAAGCGTCTCGTCGGCATGATCAGCGAGTCCGATCTGGCCCGTCATCTGAGGGCCGAGCAGCTCGCCACTTGGGTCGAGGGCGTCTACGCCAGGAGCTGAGGCGCTGACCGGCTGCTACAGCCAGCCGTTGCGCTTGAACCCCCGGTACAGGACGAGACAACCGACGGCTATGACGACCAGAACCAGCGGATAGCCCAGTTTCCAGCGCAACTCGGGCATGTAGCTGAAGTTCATGCCGTACACGCCGGTGACCATGGTCGGCACCGCGATGAGAGCGGCCCATGCCGTGATCCGCCGCATGTCCTCGTTCTGCGTCACGCTCACCTGCGCGAGATGCGCCTGCAGGATGGAGTTGAGCAACTCGTCGAAGGCCGCGATCTGCTCGGTGGCGCGCAGCAGGTGGTCGGAGACATCGCGGAAGTAGGCCTGTATCTCCGGGGCGATCACTCGGATCGGGGTGGTGGCCAACTCCTGGATGGGACGATTCAGTGGCGCCACCGCCCGCTTCAGCTCGAGGAGTTCACGCTTGAGCTGGTAGATGCGGCCTGGATCCAGTCGTGCGCCGTTCTCCGCGAAGACGTCCGACTCGACCTGGTCGATGTCCTGCTGCACCGCGTCGGTGACGCCGAGATAGTCGTCCACCACATGGTCGGCGATCGCGTGCAGCACCGCGGCGGGGCCTTTGGCGAGTTGCTGCGAGTCGGCCTCCAGTTCCTCCCGGAGTGGGCCGAGCGAACCGTGCCGGCCGTGTCGCACCGAGATGACGAAGGCGGGGCCGGCGAACACCATGATCTCACCGGTGTTCACGACCTCGCTCGTCGCGGTCAGTTCCTTGTGCTCCACGTAGCAGACGGTCTTGAAGACCGCGAACAGCGTGTTTCCGTACCGCTCCAGCTTCGGGCGCTGGTGGGCCTCCACCGTGTCCTCGACCGCGAGCGGGTGCAGGTCGAAGAGATCGGCGATGCCCTCGAACTCCTGGACCGTCGGCTCGTGCAGGCCGAGCCACACGAAGCCGTCGCCGCTCTTGCGGACCTGCTCCACCGTTTCGACCAGATCTCGGCCGCCGGGAACGCGTACACCGTCCCGGTACGTCACGCAGTTGACCACCGCGGAGCCCAGAGGTGACCGGGCAGGGTGGCTCAGATCGACGCGCCCACGACGCCGGGCCAACCCCGCCACCCTGCGGAGGCCGTCGACCCTGCCGAGGCTCGTGACCTTCCGCAGATTCCCTGCCATGGACATCTGGATCTCCTTGCGTGGATCTCCCCGCGCCGAAGTGCGGCTTTCGGGCCAGTCTGCCAGTCCGGCTCGATCGCCGGAAAAGCCTGTGGAAACGGTACGTTCCGCTTCGGTCGTTGTGCAGAACCTCGGTGGGGCGCCCGTGGGGTATCGCCGCGGTCCCCCCGAGGGTCCGACCGCGGGGACCGTGCGGAGAGTCGCCTCGCACGAAGGGACGGGCCACCTGGGATGATCTCCTCATGACGCCAACCGACGGGTATCTCCTCGACAACCAGCAGACGGAGGCGGGCCGGCGTTTCGAGGCGCTCTCCACGCTCTTCGACCCCACGACGTTCCGCCATCTCGAGGACCTCGGCCTCGGACTCGGCTGGCGTTGCTGGGAGGTCGGCGCCGGAGGCACCTCCGTGATTTCCTGGCTCGCCAGGAAAGTCGGCCCCACCGGAAAGGTCCTCGCGACCGACATCGACACCTCCTGGGCGGCAGCGGCCGCGCGCGCCCCGATCGAGATCCGCACGCACGACGTGGGTGCCGAGGATCCGCCGGGGGAGGGCTTCGATCTCGTGCACGCCCGGCTCGTCCTCGTCCATGTGCCGGACCGGGAGCGGGCGTTGCGATCGATGATCAAGGCGCTGCGTCCCGGCGGACGGCTCCTGATCGAGGACGCCGACCCCGCGCTCCAGCCGCTCATCTGCCCGGACGAGTACGGCCCCGAACAACAGCTCGCCAACCGGCTGCGCACGGGCTTCCGCACCCTCCTCGCCGAACGCGGCGCCGACTTGTCGTACGGCCGCCGGCTCCCGCGTCTGCTGCGCGAGGCGGGCCTGCGTCGCGTGGAGGCCGATGCCTACTTCCCCATCACCTCGCCGGCCTGCACCGCCCTCGAAGCCGCGACGGTCCGTCAGATCCGGGACCGCCTCGTCTCCGCCGGCCTCGCCACGGACGAGGAGATCGACCGTCATCTGTCCAATGTCGCCTCCGGCACCATGGATCTGGCAACGGCACCGATGATCTCGGCATGGGGATACAAGGAGTAAAGGAACAAGGGAGAGTGGCGCCCTCGGCGGGCGGACTCGGTCGGCACCTACCAGGTGTCGCTCGCGGGTCTGCCTCCCACCCTCTCCACCGCCATGGCTCCCGCCCTGCACCCGTCGGTTGCCGCGTCCTCCGGGTCGGCTCCCGCGAGCAGTGCCGCCAGGAAGGCTCCGGTGAACGCGTCCCCCGCTCCCGTGGTGTCACGTGGGGCGGCGGGGACCGCGGGAATCCGGGCCCATACCTCTCCCGACGCCGCCACCAGTGCTCCCTGGGCGCCCAGCTTGGCGACCACCAAAGGGACGTGACGGCTCAGCTTGGCTGCCGCGTCGGCCGCGTCGGGCAGTCCGGTCAGCAGACACGCCTCGTCCTGGCTGGGCAGCAGCACATCGACCCCCTCGGCGAGTGCAAGGAAGGTGCCGACGCCCACCTCGGTCAGGAATCCGGCGGATGCCGGGTCCAGACTCACCGGCACTCCACGCGCGCGTGCCGCCCCCAGTGCCGTTCTCGCCAGCGCACGGCTCGAATCGGCGAAGAACAGGTAGCCCGACAGATGCAGCCGCCGGACACCGTCGAGCAGCGCGTCCGACCAGTCCTCGGGCGTCAGCCGCAGAGATGCCCCGCTGTCCGTGAGGAAGGTGCGCTCCGCCGAGGCGCCGTTGTCCACCAGGCAGACGACCGTCCCGGTGGGCACCTCGGGGTCGACGACGAGGTGGGGCCGTACACCCGAGGCCGTCAGCTCCCTCTCGTGCCAAGCGACCGCCTCGGCTCCGACGCGACCCAGCAGCCGCACTTCCGGGCAGCCCCAGTGGGCCGCCCAGCACGCGACGTTCGCGCCCGCGCCACCGGGCAGTGTCCGGATGACCGCCGCCGTGTCCGTGCCGGATGCCAGCGGGCCGCAGTGCCGGGCGACGACGTCCGTGACGACGTCCCCGACGACGAGCAGCGCCCCGCTCACGCCCCCGCCCAGGCCGCCGCGATCCGCGCCGCCAGGCGTACGTTCCCTCGTACCGCTGCCAGGTTGGCGTTCAGCGAGGCTCCGTCGGTGTGCCGGACCAGGTGGTCGAGGAGGAACGGTGTGACCGCCTGACCGGTGATGCCCTCCTCCTCGCAGGCGTGCAGCGCGTCGGCGAGTACGCGCTCGTGGAGACCCGGATCGAGCTGTTCCTCCCAGGGAACCGGATTGGCGACGATGAGGGCCGACTCAGGGTCTCCAAGCTCGTCCTGCGCACGCATGACCTGCGCCACCTGCTCCGGTGACTCCAGGGTCCAGTCCACCGGGTGTCCCGAGTCGGACAGATAGAAGCCCGGGAAGCGATCCGTGCGATAGCCCGCCACCGCCACTCCCAGGGTCTCCAGGCGCTGCAGCGTCGCGGGCACGTCCAGGATCGACTTCACACCCGCGCACACCACGGTGATCCTGGTCCGTGCCAGCAGTCCCAAGTCGGCCGACTCGTCCTGGGTCACGGTCCACTCCCGGTGGACACCGCCGAGCCCGCCTGTCGCGAACACGCGTACCCCCGCGAGCGAGGCCAGCAGCGCGGTCGCGGACACGGTGGTCGCCCCGCTCACTTTCGCAGCGACCGCGAGCGGCAGATCGCGATGCCCCAGCTTGCGGATCCCTTCCTCGTTCGCGACCCGCTCCACCTGCCCCTTGTCGAGACCGACATGGGCGCGGCCGTCCAGGACGGCGATCGTCGCCGGTACGGCGCCCTCCTCCCGGACGACGTCCTCCAGTTCCAGCGCGACCCGGAGGTTGCGGGGGCGCGGCAGTCCGTGCGCGATGATCGTCGACTCCAGGGCCACCACCGGCCGGCGCGCGGCGAGCGCCTCCCGTACCTCTTCGGACACCACCAGCACGCGCCTGCCTCCTGTCTTCGGGTCTCCCCTCATCTCTGGCGGGCGGCGCGACCCGCCAAACCCCCCGCGAGGCTTGGGGGAGGACACCAGCCCGGGGGCATGACGGACAATTCGCCGTATCTCGACCGTGTCGATCTCTCCGGTGAGTGCGATGTGGCACGGAGCGGCAGCTCCGCAGCGGGCCGGACGGCACGTCGCCTATTGCGGCACCACGAGAGGTGTGCGCAGCCCCTCAGGTGCAGAGACCGCCTACAGGGCCACGCACGCCCCTACGGTCACCCGGCTCAGAAGAGCGGTTCCGGCAGCACTCCCTCGAGCGCGAGCAGCTTCCGCTTGGTCTCGAGTCCGCCCCCGAAGCCGCCTATGCCGCCGTTGCTCTCGACCACCCGATGGCAGGGCACCACCACCGGCAACGGATTCGAGCCCATCGCCACCCCTACGGCCTGCGCCGCGCCCGGCTGACCGACCCGGCCGGCCAGGTCGCCGTACCCGACCACCGCGCCGTACGGCACACCCGACGCCAGCTCGCGCAGCACCTGGCGGTTGAACCCGGTGATCAGGGACCAGTCCAACGGCAGCTCGAAGTCGCGCCGCTCACCCGAGAAGTACGCCTCCACCTGGTGTATCGCCTCGGTCAGGAGCGGTGAGCCGGGGTCCTCGACGGGCGCCGTACCGAGCCGGGACGCGAGCCGCTCCACTGCCTTGTCGCGCACGGCGTCCGTCGCATGGAAGACCACGTTCACCAAGCCGTCCCGAGTGGCGGCCAGCAGCAGCGGACCGATGTCCGTGCCGACCACGGCCCACACCAGCTGGTGTTCGTACTGCCCATGACTGTCCATGCGCCTACCGTACGGCGCGGCACTGACAACGCCCCCGGCGCGGGCCGCGAGCCTCCCGTACTTCGCGGACGCGCGGCATCCAGCGGTTCGCGCAGAAGCCCGCGGACGCAGCGGATCAGTACGCGGTGACAGCTCTGCGTACCACGTCGGGCGCGTCCGTGATGATGCCGTCCACGCCGAACCCGGCCACCTGCCGGGCCTCGTCCGCGCTGTCGACGGTCCATGCGAAGACCTTCATCGTCCGGGCGTGCGAGCCCTTGAGCGCGTGGACCGCGGAGACGTAGCGGGAGGAGATCTTGGTGTACCGCGCGTTGATCTGGTCGGTGAAGCGGGCGAACACCGGTAGCTCCGTCACTCGTGGCGTGCCCAGATACGCGGTCCTGATCCCCGCCCGCAGCTCATGGACCTTACGCACACTGTCCGCACTGAAACTCTGGACGATCAGCCGGTTCCTGAGATGGTCGCGGTCGAGCCAGCCCTCGTCCTGCAACAGCTTCACGGTCTGGCGCTCGATCCCCGGGTACAGCTCCGGATTCTTGATCTCCAGGACCAGCTTCTGATGGTTGTGCGAGAGGCGCTGAAGGTACTGCCGCAGCGTGGGTACGTGCACCCCCGCGTACCGGCGGCCGAACCAGCTGCCCGCGTCCAGCCGGGCGATCTCCCCGGCGGTGAAATCTTTCACCCTCCAGGGGGCTCGGTGCGGGAACACACGCTTGACGTCGGTGGTGCGGTCCAGGGTCGCGTCGTGGATCACCACGAGCCGGCCGTCCTTGGTGCGCTGCACATCGTTCTCGACCCAGCTGAAGCCCATGGCGGACGCCGTGTCGACAGCGGCCAGGGTGTTCTCCGGCGCATATGCGGAGGCGCCGCGGTGGGCGACGACGACGGTGCCGTCACCGCCCCTGGCGTCGGCGCGGGGGGTGGGCAGTATGGCGACGCTGAGCGCGAACAGAACGGTGGTCATGGCGGCGGCAACACGCGCGTGCATGCGTACTCCTGGCGTCGGTTGATGACACACGGCATCAAAGTGACGACGGTGAGTCAAGGGACACGTACGCAGGAAGTTCACAGATTGACTGCAGTTGCCCCGTGCTGCACACAAGCACCACACAAGTGCGGCAGCGCCGTGATTCTTTGCCGGAAAATCGTTCGAGCGTTCCGGCGCGAGTCATACTCTCTGCGTCAACCCTGACCGTCGACGCGGTCCTGGGGATGGGGGCATTTTTCGAGTCAGGTACGTATCAGGGCGGGAAGGGCAGTCGCGCAATGCAAGGCACCGTCGACGGCTTCAGCTACGGACTGGTCACCCCCGTGGTGGCGTACCTCATGGCTTGCCTGGGCGGCGCGCTCGGTCTCCGCTGCACCACCAGATCGATGTTGGTCGCTCAGTCCTGGCGGGCCGGCTGGCTGGCGCTGGGGTCGGCCGCGATCGGGTCCGGCATCTGGACCATGCACTTCATCGCGATGATGGGGTTCACCGTGAAGGAGACCCCCATCCACTTCGACAGGGCCATGACGTTCGCGAGCCTCGCCGTCGCCATCGTCATGGTGGGCGTGGGTGTCTTCATCGTCGGCTACTGGGGGGCGACCGGCGTGGCGCTCTTCACCGGCGGCACCGTCACCGGTCTGGGCATCGCCTCCATGCACTACCTGGGCATGGCCGGGATGCGCCTGAACGGCGAGCTCAGGTACAACACCCTCACCGTCGCCGCCTCCGTCGTCATAGCGGTCGTCGCGGCGACCGCCGCACTCTGGGCGGCCGGACAGGTCCGCGGATTCCTGTGGAGCGTCGGCGCGAGCCTGGTCATGGGGCTCGCGGTCAGCGGCATGCACTACACGGGCATGGCGGCACTCACGGTCCATCTCCACCATTCGTCCGGGACTCCGGCCGGTGAGTCGTCGGCCGCCCTGCTCGCCCCTCTCATGATCGGTCCGCTCGTCTTCCTCTGCCTGGCCGGTGTCGTAGTGATCTTCGACCCGCAGATGGTCATGGGCCAGCCGCACCGCACCCCGGTGGAGCGCAAGCCGGGCGTTCCGGCCCACCCCGAGATCGTCCACACCGGTCGTCGTCCCTTGTCCCGCGCGGGGCAGCGGACCGTGCACCGGGGCCTGCGCACCCCGCAGCGTCGCTGAGCCGTCCCCGTTGTCAGTGCGGGGTCGTACGGTGGTGACATGCGGCCCGTTTCACAGATCGAACGCACGGTGGCGCCCTTCGAGGTCGTCAGTCCCTATCAGCCGAGTGGCGACCAGCCCACGGCCATCGCCGAGCTGGAGAAGCGCGTCAGTGCAGGTGAGAAGGATGTCGTCCTGCTCGGTGCGACCGGCACCGGTAAGTCCGCCACCACCGCGTGGATGATCGAGAAGCTTCAGCGCCCCACCCTGGTGATGGCGCCGAACAAGACGCTGGCCGCCCAGCTGGCCAACGAGTTCCGCGAGCTCCTGCCGAACAACGCGGTCGAATACTTCGTCTCGTACTACGACTACTACCAGCCCGAGGCGTACGTCCCGCAGTCGGACACGTACATCGAGAAGGACTCCTCGATCAACGAGGAGGTGGAGCGACTGCGGCACTCCGCGACCAACTCGCTGCTCACCCGCCGCGACGTGATCGTAGTCGCCTCCGTCTCATGTATCTACGGCCTCGGTACTCCCCAGGAGTACGTCGACCGCATGGTCAGCCTCCGGGTCGGCGACGAGATCGACCGCGACCAGCTGCTGCGCCGTTTCGTGGACATCCAGTACACGCGCAACGACATGGCGTTCGCGCGCGGCACATTCCGGGTGCGCGGCGACACCATCGAGATCTTCCCGGTCTACGAGGAGCTGGCCGTCCGGATCGAGATGTTCGGCGACGAGATCGAAGCCCTCTCCACCCTTCACCCGCTCACCGGCGAGGTCATCAGCGACGACCAGCAGTTGTACGTCTTCCCGGCCTCCCACTACATCGCGGGACCCGAGCGCATGGAGCGGGCGATCAACGGCATCGAGAAGGAGCTGACGGAGCGGCTGGCCGAGCTGGAGAAGCAGGGCAAGCTGCTGGAGGCCCAGCGGCTGCGCATGCGCACGACGTACGACATCGAGATGCTCCGCCAGATCGGCACCTGTTCCGGGGTGGAGAACTACTCGATGCACTTCGACGCGCGTGAGCCCGGTTCCGCGCCGAACACCCTGCTGGACTACTTCCCCGAGGACTTCCTGCTCGTCATCGACGAGTCGCATGTCACCGTCCCGCAGATCGGGGCGATGTACGAGGGCGACGCCTCCCGCAAACGCACCCTCGTCGAGCACGGCTTCCGGCTGCCCTCCGCCCTGGACAACCGCCCCCTGAAGTGGGAAGAGTTCCAGGGACGCATCGGCCAGACCGTCTATCTCTCCGCGACCCCGGGACAGTACGAGCTGTCCCGCTCCGACGGTCAGGTCGAACAGATCATCCGCCCCACCGGTCTCGTCGACCCGGAGGTCGTGGTCAAGCCCACCGAGGGCCAGATCGACGACTTGGTGCACGAGATCCGCCAGCGGACCGAGAAGGACGAACGCGTCCTGGTCACCACACTCACCAAGAAGATGGCCGAGGACCTGACCGACTACTTCCTCGAGCTGGGCATTCAGGTGCGCTATCTGCACAGCGACGTGGACACCCTGCGCCGGGTCGAGCTGCTGCGGGAGCTGCGGGCGGGCGAGTACGACGTCCTGGTCGGTATCAACCTCCTCCGCGAGGGGCTCGACCTGCCCGAGGTCTCCCTGGTGGCGATCCTCGACGCCGACAAGGAGGGCTTCCTGCGCTCGGGCACCTCGCTCATCCAGACCATCGGCCGCGCCGCGCGCAATGTCTCCGGCCAGGTCCACATGTACGCCGACAAGATCACCCCGGCGATGGAGAAGGCCATCGAGGAGACCAACCGCCGCCGGGAGAAGCAGATCGCCTACAACACCGCGAACGGCGTCGACCCGCAGCCGCTTCGCAAGAAGATCAACGACATCGTGGCGCAGATCGCCCGCGAGGACGTCGACACGGAGCAGTTGCTCGGCACGGGCTACCGCAAGGCCAAGGACGGCAAGGCCGCCAAGAGTCCCGTGCCCTCGCTCGGTCGTGAAGGGGCCAAGGGAGCCAAGGCCGCCAAGGGGAAGGCCAAGGGGACGATTCCCACCGACCGCCCCGCGACCGAACTGGCCGAGCAGATCGAGGAACTGACGGAACGGATGCGGGCCGCCGCGGCGGACCTGCAGTTCGAGATCGCGGCCCGGCTGCGCGACGAAGTCTCCGAAATGAAGAAGGAACTGCGTCAGATGAGGGAGGCGGGCCTGGCCTGACGTCCCGTCGCCCCTCCCGGACCTCGGCAGCCACGCGGTGTGTTGCAAGACCGACACAAAGCGCGATCCAGGGTTCGGCACTGTCAGTGCCGCTGCGTAGGGTTTTGGAATCCGCGGACTCCGCGGCCAACCGGGGACAGCTTGAGAGGGGACAGCGCGTGACCGTCAACTTGACCAAGGGTCAGGCCATCAGTCTGCAGAAGAACGACGGAGGCTCGCTGACCGCGGTGCGGATGGGGCTGGGCTGGCAGGCCGCCCCCCGGCGCGGCCTCTTCGGCACGCGCACCCGGGAGATCGACCTCGACGCGTCCGCCGTGCTCTTCGCCGACAAGCAGCCCGTGGACGTCGTCTTCTTCCGCCACCTCGTGAGCGACGACGGCTCGGTGCGGCACACCGGTGACAACCTCGTCGGCGGTGCGGGCCAGGGCGGGGACGACGAGGCGATCCTCGTCGACCTGCAGCGTGTCCCGGTCCACATCGACCAGATCATCTTCACGGTGAACTCGTTCACGGGCCAGACGTTCCAGGAGGTGCAGAACGCGTTCTGCCGCCTCGTCGACGAGACCAACGGCCAGGAACTGGCCCGCTACACCCTTGCGGGCGGCGGCGCGTACACGGCGCAGATCATGGCCAAGGTGCACCGTGCGGGTGAGGGCTGGACGATGACGGCCCTCGGCACTCCGGCCAACGGCCGCACCTTCCAGGACCTGATGCCGGCGATCCTGCCTCATCTGTAGGCGGTCGAACGCCTGGGACACGAAGCGACATAGGGGGACAAGGCGATGACGGCCGAACTGGTCCGGGGGCAGAACCACCCGCTTCCCCAGGCCCGACTCGAGGTCCGGGTGTCGGCCGGCAAGCCAATCGTGGCGGGGGCCACGCTCAGCGACGCGGAGGGCAGGATACGCGGCGCCGAGTGGGTGGCCCACCCCGGCGCGCCTGTACTGCCGGGCCTGGAGGTTTCCAGGCAGGCGGCGGCCGACCACCGTCTCGCCTTCGACCTCGACGCTCTGCCGGAGATCGTGCACCGGGTCACGGTGCTGCTCGCCCTGCCGACGGGAACGGGCGGCCCGCAGCGGTTCGGCGCCGTGGCCGCGCCCTTCGTCGCGGTCACCGGGCTCGACGGCGCCGAGGTCGCCAGCTACACTATCACCGGGCTGGATTCCGAGTCCGCCGTCATCGCGCTGGAGCTCTACCGTCGGCAGGGTGCGTGGAAGGTGCGCGCAGTCGGCCAGGGATACGCGGGCGGGCTCGCCGAGCTCCTCACGGACCAGGGCCTGTCCGAGGCCCGGCAACTCGCGGGCAGCATCAATGAGGCGGTGGTTCAGGGCCTGGCCCGCTCGGTCGCACCGCCTCCGCCGCGTCTGCCGGAAAGCGACCGGACACGGCCGACGCCGGCTCCTGCGGCGCCCCAGGGTGCCTCCGGGTCCGTTCCGCCGCAGCGCAATGCGCGCGACGTGCCGCAACAGGGATCTCCGTACGACCTCACCGGAGCGCCGAGCCCTGCCACCCACTCCGCATCCAACGGCCCGATCGACTACACCCATCCCCGGCGGCAGTCGGCGACACCGCCGCCGCCCCTGCCAGCCGCACCCCCCGCCCCGCCTGGTCAGCCCGCACAGCCCGTCGCCGGTGACGCGACCGGCTGGTCGATGGAAGAGCGGCTGTACAACCAGGTGTGGGGTATGTTCGAGGACTTGGCGCGCACAGCGGCCGCGTACCGCAGTGCCGTCGACTTCGCCGATTCGCGTATGGAGCAGGAGCTGGACAAGGTCCTGTCCGATCCGCGCAGCCGGATCGGCGGACAGGGAGACGCCGCACGCGAGGCGGCCCAGGCCAAGCACACCCAGCTCGTCAGCCAGGCAAGAGCAGCACTCGACCGCGACCTCAGCCAGCTCATCGCTGAGTCAGGCGTCGTCGAGCCCGCCCTGCCTCCTGCGTTCGCGCGCTGGGACAACCCGGTCTGGCACGGCTACCGGGTGCCGATGGAGATTCCTATGGCCGTGCGACTCGGTGATCTGCACCTGCCCGAGTGCGAGAGCCTTCACATCCCCATGCTGATGAGACTGCCGTTGGAGCGGGGGCTGTGGATCGACAGCGGTCGTTCCGGATCCCTGGACGCGCTGGCGGACCCGGACGAACTGCACCGCCTCGCCATGGAGACGGCGGTGGCGCACGCGGCCCGGCTGATCGCCGTCTATCCGGCGGGGGAGTTCGCGGTGCACGTCATCGACCCGGCAGGTTCGGGGGCCCCGGCGCTTGCACCCCTGGCCACATCTGGGGTGCTGGCCGCTCCGCCCGCCGCCGGCGCCGAGGGCGTGGCAGACGTGCTCAGCAGGCTGACCCAGCGCGTGGACCTGGTGCAGATGGCGGTGCGCGGCGGGGCGGCCGACGCGCTGCCGCCCGGCCTCGACACAGCTGAACAGCTCCTGATCGTGAACGACTTCCCGCACGGCTTCGACGACCGCGCTGTGACCCAGCTGCGTTACCTCGCTGACGAGGGACCGGCCGTGGGTGTCCATTTGATGATGGTCGCCGACCGGGAGGACGCGGCCGCCTACGGTCCGCTGCTCGATCCGCTGTGGCGGTCGCTGCTGCGGCTCACTCCTGTGCCTGACGATCACCTGGCGGACCCCTGGGTCGGTCACGCCTGGGCGTATGAGCCGCCGCGTGTTCCGCGGGGCAGCCAGGTGCTCCATCAGGTGCTCGCCCGGATCGCCGAGACGCGCCGCTCCGGGAACCGGTGAGGGCCCGGACTCGGTGACGGACTCTCACCAAGAGTAAGTAAAGTGCTCTGACCAGTGAGTTTGGGTCTTTCTTTACCAATACCTTTACCTTTCCTTGGTGATTCAGGTACTCTCTTTCTCACGGAGGGGAGTACTCCCTACCTGCTGCGGCGTACCCGTCAATACGGATCGGCCAGATCCCGGGGCGTCGGCCCGCAGCCGTCGAGCGCGCCATGCGCTTCCGGTTCCGCGGGTGGAAGAGACCTCCGGCAGCGACGACGCTGACAACTGCCGTGACGTACTGCCGGAGGCGCAGTGGATGTTTCCCTGACCCTGTGGGTCCTCACGATCGCGGGCCTCGCCGCCCTGATCGCGGTCGATTTCTTCATCGGCCGCAAGCCGCACGACGTATCGATCAAGGAAGCCGGCATCTGGACGCTCGTCTGGATCACCCTCGCCGGACTGTTCGGACTCGGGCTGCTCGTCTTCGGCGGCGGCCAGCCCGCCGGAGAGTTCTTCGCCGGCTTCATCACCGAGAAGTCGCTGAGTGTCGACAACCTCTTCGTCTTCGTTCTGATCATGGCGAAGTTCGCGGTGCCCTCGCAGTACCAGCAGCGCGTACTCCTCGTCGGAGTGCTGATAGCCCTTGTGCTGCGGGCCGTCTTCATCGCCGCGGGCGCCGCCATCATCGCCTCCTTCTCCTGGGTCTTCTTCCTCTTCGGTGCCTTCCTGATCTGGACCGCCTGGAAGCTGATCCAGGAGGCCAGGTCCGATGAGGAGGACGAGGAGTACGAGGAGAACAGGCTGTTGAAAGCCGTCGAGCGCCGATTCGGCGTGGCCGACCGGTATCACGGCACCAAGCTGTGGATCCAGCAGAACGGCAAGCGGGTCATGACCCCGATGCTGGTCGTGATGCTTGCCATCGGCACTACGGACGTGCTTTTCGCGCTCGACTCCATACCGGCGATCTTCGGGCTGACCCAGGACCCGTACATCGTCTTCACGGCCAACGCGTTCGCCCTGATGGGGTTGAGGCAGCTCTACTTCCTCATCGGCGGGCTGCTCAAGAAGCTGGTCCACCTCTCGTACGGACTGTCGGTCATCCTCGGCTTCATCGGGGTCAAGCTGGTGCTGCACGCGCTTCACGAGTCCGGGGTCCACGTACCCGAGATCTCCATACCGGTCTCGCTCGGCGTGATCTGCGCGGTCCTGATCGTCACGACGATCACCAGCCTGATGGCCTCCCGGAGGCAGCAGGCGGCAGCGGGCGAGGCGGAGGAGAACGCCGCAGGCGCTCCGAAGGACAGCGTCGAGGCCTGACTGTGCCGAGCGTCGACATCACCGAGTGCGCCATGGTGAACCCACGAGCGTCCCTCTCGAGTTCACCGTGCGGAACGACGGTGACAGGAGCGGAAATGCGGGCCCCGGGTACGTCTGCGAGGATCGCTGCATGATCGTCGGGATCCGGTCCCTCCGGGTGCGGTGGACGGCCATCGTGCCCGTGGTCGCAGTGGTCCTGCTGGCCTTGACCTGGGGCAGCCATCTCCCGGCTGCGGTCGTGCCTCTGGTGACATTGGTGCTGGCCGGTTCCGTCCTGGCCGCGGTCCACCACGCCGAAGTGGTCGCGCACCGGGTCGGTGAGCCCTTCGGTTCGCTTGTGCTCGCCATCGCGGTCACGGTCATCGAGGTCGCGCTCATCGTCACCCTGATGGCGGACGGCGGCGCCAAGACCGCGAGCCTGGCCCGCGACACCGTCTTCGCGGCGGTGATGATCGCATGCAACGGGGTCGTGGGCCTGAGCCTGCTGGTCGCCTCACTGCGGCACGGGATCGCGGTCTTCAACCCCGAGGGCACCGGAGCCGCTCTCGCCACCGTCGCGACACTGGCCACCCTCAGCCTGGTCCTGCCGACCTTCACCACCAGCAAGCCCGGCCCGGAGTTCTCCGGGCCGCAGCTCACGTTCGCCGCACTCTCCTCACTGGTTCTGTACGGCTTGTTCGTGACGACCCAGACCGTGCGGCACCGCGACTACTTCCTGCCGATCACCCGGCAGGGGGAGGTGATCACGGTGGACGACCATGCGCACGCACCGTCCACCCGGACCGCGGCCCGCAGTCTCGGCCTGCTCGGCCTCGCTCTCATCGGCGTCGTCGGACTTGCCAAAGGCGTCTCGCCCACTATCGAGTCCGGCGTTGCGGCAGCCGGCATGCCCCCGGCCGTCGTCGGCGTGATCATCGCACTTCTGGTGTTGCTTCCCGAGACCATCGCCGCACTGCGGTCGGCACGCCGCGACCGGGTCCAGACGAGCCTCAACCTCGCCCTCGGCTCGGCGATGGCCAGCATCGGCCTGACCATCCCCGCAGTCGCCCTGGCGTCCGTGTTCCTCTCCGGACCGCTCGTCCTCGGTCTCGGCCCTGTCCATATGGTGCTGCTCGCTCTGACCGTGGTCGTGAGTTCTCTGACCGTGGTCCCCGGGCGTGCGACGCCCCTTCAGGGAGGCGTGCATCTGGTGATCTTCGCGGCCTATCTCGAGCTGGCGGTCACCCCGTAGGCCTTGTCCTTCACCCGCGGGCCGGTTCCCTGACGGCGATCGACACGGGACGGGTCTCAGGCAGCAGCGCAAAGCAACCCAGGCTGAGCACGGCCACGGCCGTCAGATAGGCGCCGACACCCCAGGGCACCCGGCCACCGTGCTCGGCCAGCGCGGTGGCCACGATCGGGGTGAGAGCGCCGCCGAGCACCCCTCCGAGGTTGTAGCCCACTGCCGCTCCCGTGCAGCGCACCCGGGGTTCGTACAGTTCCGGGAGATACGCGGCGACCACGGCGAACATCGTGATGAAGGCGAGCATCGCCCCCAGAAAACCCAGGAACATCAGCAGCGGCTCGCCCGTCGACAGCAGTGCGACCAGCGGGAACATCCACAGGACGGCGCCACCGCAGCCCGTGAGGCACAGCAGGCGCCGTCCGTAGCGGTCGCCCAGGAGGGCCAGCAGCGGAGTGAGGGCGCCCTGCACCACGACGACACCCATGACGCATGCCAGCATGACCGTGCGGTCGACGCCTAGCCGCTCCGTCGCAAATGCGAGCGACCAGGTCGTCACGGCGTAGAAGACCGCGTAACCGACCGCGAGGGCCCCGGCCGTCAGCAGGACGAGCCGCCAGTGCCGGCGCGCGACCTCGACGAGCGGCACGCGCGCATGGTCTTCGAGGTCCAGGAAGTGCGGACTCTCGGCGAGCGAACCGCGGAGCCAGAGCCCGGCGACGGCGAGGACTCCCGCCGCCCAGAACGGGATTCGCCAGCCCCAAGCGGCGAACTGCGCCTCCGACAGCGTTGCCGACAGCCCCAGCATCACGCCGTTGGCCAGCACGAAGCCGAGCGAGGGACCCACCTGCGGAAAGCTCGACCACAGTACGCGGCGCCGGGCCGGCGCGTGCTCCGCGATCAGCAGCACCGCGCCGCCCCACTCTCCACCGAGCCCGAGTCCTTGAAGAAAGCGCAACGCGAGCAGGAGCGCGGGAGCGGCCGTACCGATCGTCCCGTACGTCGGCAGACAGCCGACCGCCACGGTCGCGGCTCCGGTCAGCAACAGGGACGCCACGAGCACCGGCCGCCGGCCGCGCCGGTCCCCGATGTGACCGAACAGCACCGAGCCGAGGGGCCGCGCGAGGAAGCCGATCCCGAAGGTCCCGAACGCCGCCAGCGTGCCCGCCACCGGCGAGAACGTCGGGAAGAACAAGGGGCCGAGGACCAGGGCGGCCGCGGTCCCGTAGACGAAGAAGTCGTAGAACTCGATGGCCGTCCCCGCTAGCGAAGCGGCGGCGAGGTGGAGCAGGGAGGGAGCCCTTACGGTGCGTACATCGCGCATGTCGCGTCAACTACCCAGCGTGACAGGGAGTTACGGGGGCTTGCGGGGCTCGGCGCCCTGGATGGGTGAGGCGGGCGTGCGCCCGGTGCATCGGGGCATCAGCAGGTGACAGTGATGCGGGGAAGCCCGGCTGACGGCGAGACGACAGCCACCCGTTCACCAGGGTTGAGCGAGGACGAACACGGCGGGTGCGTCATGACGAAGGCCAAGAGACATCGTCCACTCGCCGCATCGTGATAGACCGGGGCTGAGCCGCGGTCCGACCTGGGCCGGCAGATCTCAACGGACCGGAGGAATTGTGCCCCGCACTCTCGCCAACGCCCCGATCATGGTCCTCAACGGTCCCAACCTGAACCTCCTCGGGCAGCGCCAGCCGGAGATCTACGGCTCCGACACACTGGCGGACGTCGAGGCCCTGTGCGTGAAGACGGCGGCCGCGCTCGGGGGCACGGTGGACTTCCGGCAGTCCAACCACGAGGGCGACCTGGTCGAGTGGATCCATGAGGCGCGCCTGAACCACGCCGGGATCGTGATCAACCCGGCCGCCTACTCGCACACTTCCATCGCGCTTCTCGACGCGCTCAACACCTGCGACGGCCTGCCGGTGGTGGAGGTCCACATCTCCAACATCCACCAGCGCGAGCAGTTCCGTCACAACTCGTACGTCTCCCTGCGCGCCGACGGTGTCATCGCCGGATGCGGAGTACAGGGGTACGCGTTCGCGGTGGAGCGGGTCGCGGCACTCGCAGCGGCGGGCTCGAAAGATATGTGACGGGCCGTCACCAGTCGGACGCACGCTGGTGGAGTCCGGTTGTCAGCGGCAGGTGCCACGATCGACGCATGAACTGCTTCGACAGATCGACCGCTGCGGACCCCCGCAGGAGCCGCAGCCTGCGACGCACCGGCTGGGTACCTACCGCCCAGCGGGCGACGAGGCGTTACCGCCTTCCTACTGGTTCGTGCACGCTCGTGGAGCCGCGGCCCCGGGCGGAGATACCGGAGGAAAGCGCGTTGCTGTCCTGAGCCGGGAGAAGCCGGCCTCCGTCGTCGAGCGCCTGTGTCTCAGAGCCGCCCCGCCTCCACGATCCGGCGCAGAAAGCGACGCGTGCGCTCCTGCTGCGGATCGCCGAAGACCTGCTCGGCCGTGCCCCGTTCCAGGACCACACCGCCGTCCAGGAAGCAGACCTGGTCGGCGACCTCGCGGGCGAAGCCCATTTCATGGGTGGCCAGGACCATGGTCATGCCGTCGCCCTTCAGGTCCCGGACCAGGGCGAGGACCTCGCCCACGAGTTCGGGGTCGAGGGCCGCGGTGACCTCGTCCAGGAGCAGCAGCCGTGGCCGTACGGCCAGCGCGCGCACGATGGCGACGCGCTGTTGCTGGCCGCCGCTCAGCCGGTCCGGATACTCGGCCGCCTTGGCGCCGAGCCCGAGCCGCTCGAGCAGTTCGCGGGCCTGCTCCTCGGCCGTCGCGCGGTCCATGCCGTGCACACGGCGCGGGGCGAGCGTGATGTTCTCCAGGACCGTCATGTGCGGGAAGAGGTTGTAGGCCTGGAAGACCACGCCGATCCGGCGGCGCACGGCATCCTGATCGACGCGCGGGTCGGTGATCTCCTCGCCGTCCAGCCAGATGGCGCCGTCGTCGATGTCCTCCAGGAGGTTCGCGCAGCGCAGCAGCGTCGACTTGCCCGAGCCAGAGGCACCGATCAGCGCCGTCACTGTGTGCGAGGCGACCTGCAGATCGACCTCCCGCAATACGACCGTGCCGCCGAAGGTCTTGCGGACGGACTCCATGCGCAGCACGGGCGAACCGGCAGCCCCGTCGCTCTCGTCGGCGTCCGACTTGTCGAGGATGTCGCTCACAGGTTCTCTCCCTGCGCCCGGTGCCGGTCCATCCGGGCCGTGACCCAGTCCGTGAAGCGGGTCATCGGGATGGTCAGCGCCACGAAGACGAGTCCCGCGACGATGTACGGCGTGTAGTTGAGGCTGCGGCCCACGATGATGTCGGCCGCCCGTACCGCGTCGACCGCGCCGCCGATCGAGACCAGCCCGGTGTCCTTCTGGAGGGACACGAGGTCGTTCAGCAGCGGCGGCACCTGACGGCGCACGGCCTGGGGGAGCACCACATGACGCAGTGCCTGCCGGTTGGTGAGGCCCAGCGAGCGGGCCGCAGCACGCTGTGATGGGTGGACCGACTCGATGCCGGCGCGGAACACCTCGGCGACATACGCGGAGTACGTCAGGGTCAGCGCCGTCCCGCCGAGCAGCACCGGGTCGACGGTCACGCCCTGAAGTCGCAGCGCGGGGACGCCGAGCACCACGATCATCAGATTGATGATCAGCGGGAGCCCACGGAAGAAGTCGGTGTAGGCGGCGGCGAGCACGCGCAGCGGGAAGAACACCGGCCCGCGCAGCGTGCGGGCGACGGCGATCAGCATGCCGAGGACGAGGACCGCGACTCCGCACACCAGCAGCAGGCGGACGTTGAGCCACAGCCCATCGAGGACCTTGGGGAGCGCCTCGCGCGCGTACTGAGCGCTGAAGAACGTCTCCCTGGTGCGCGGCCACCCTGGCGCATTGACGACGATCAGATAGAGGACGACGCCGGTGATCAGGGTCGAGAGTGCGGCGACAGCCATCGCCCGGCGGGCGCGGGCGCGCCGGTGACGCTCCCGCTCGAGCCGCCGCTGGGAGGGGACGTAGGTGTCGCCCTCGTCGGGCATGTCCGTCGTGCCGTCCCCGGCGACCGTGCCGTCCTCGCCGGAGTCCTCTCCCGACTCCTCCTTGGCGACCGTCACTTGAGCACCGGAGCGTCGACGGCATCGGAGAGCCACTGCTGCTCGAGCTTCGCCAGCGTGCGGTCCTTGCGCAGCGCGTCCACGGCGGAGCTCACGCACGGGGTGAGAGCGCTGCCCTTGTCGAGCACCAGTCCGAACTGCTCTCGCGTACCGCTCTGGTTCTCGAACTGGCCGACGATCTTCGCATCGGTCACTTCGGCCGCGGTGATGTAGAAGGCGGTCGGCAGGTCGGTGACGATGGCGTCGACCTGACCGTTCTTCAGGGCTGACTTGGCTTGGTCGTTCTTGGCGTAGACGGCCGGCTGCTGCTTCGGCTTCACCACATCGGTGATGTAGCCGAGGCTGGTGGTGCCGACCTGTGCGCCCAGCTTGACGTCCTGCAGGTCCGCGATGCTCTTCGCCTGCGCGGCCTTGGAACCCTTCAGCGCGATGACGGCCTGACGGACGTCGTAGTAGCCGGACGAGAAATCGACGGCCTTCTTGCGCTCCTCGCTGATCGACACCTGATTGATGTCGAAGTCGAAGGTCTTCACACCCGGCGCGAAGGCCTTGTTGAACGGAACGGTCTGCCAGACAACAGCGTTCCTGGCGTAGCCGAGTTGCTTCGCCACGGCGTAGGCGACCGCCGACTCGAAGCCCTCGCCGTTGGACGGCTTGTCGTCCTTGAACCAGGGCTCGTAGGCGGGTTCGTCGGTCGCGATCGTCAGTTTTCCGGACGACTTCGTGGCCAATGCGCCCTTCGCGCAGGTTCCGGCGCTCGTCCCGGAGGCCCCGGCGTGAGCGTTCTCCTCGGGCTGCGGGGCGCAGCCCACGGCGAGAGCCAGCAGGGCGACGGTGGTGCCGGATGCGGCACGGCGCAGGGCGTGTTGGGCGAGTCGCATGGCGGGAGAGTGGCAGCGCGACATCCGGCTTGTCGAGGTCATCCGTGCAACTGTCCGCATGGTGGGAGCGGGTGTTGCATTCATGTGAACGCGCGGTCGTGCGCCCGGGCCGGGGCCGCCGGTCGAGGGCGGGATCGAGGGACCGGCGGCCCGTGCCACGCAGGAGCCGTCATCCTGCGCGGGGCTGCTTCCAGTTGAGCGTGTAACCAGATGCGGGGGGAGCGCGCGCGAGCCCTCAGCGCGTGCGAACGATTCACACGGGGCGCGTACGTGGGTTCTCGCGCGGCGTGTTGGTGCATTTCGAGCACGCGGGACGCTCTCATCGCGCCCGGGCGCTCACCACGCTCGCGCGCTCAGTACTCCCGTGCGCCCCCGCTCAGCACGACGCGCTCTCAGTACTCCCATACGAACCCGCGCTCACCCCTCCCGCGCGATCGCGCTCACCACCCGCGCGCGTGCCACTCCGGAAGGTGCGGGCGCTCGGTGCCCAGCGTGGTGTCGTTCCCGTGCCCGGGGTAGACCCAGGTTTCGTCCGGAAGCACCTCGAAGATCTTCGTCTCGACGTCGTGGATCAGACTGGCGAAGGCCTTGGCGTCCTTGTGCGTGTTGCCGACCCCACCGGGGAAGAGGCAGTCCCCGGTGAACACGTGCGGGTGTCCGTGCGGGTCGTCGTAGACGAGGGCGATCGAGCCCGGCGTGTGGCCGACCAGATGACGCGCGGTCAGCGCGACCTGCCCCACCCGGATCGTGTCGCCGTCGTCGACCGGGACGTCCGTGGGGACGGGAATTCCCTCGGCGTCTTGACGCCCCGCGTGCGTCCTTGCCCCCGTGGCCGCCACGACCTCGGCGAGGGCCTGCCAGTGGTCGCCGTGCCGGTGCGTGGTGACGACGGACGCGATGCCGTCGTCACCGATCATGCCGAGCAGTGTGTGCGCGTCGTTGGCCGCGTCGATCAGCAACTGTTCGTCGGTGGCCCGGCAACGCAGCAGATAGGCGTTGTTGTCCATGGGACCGACCGCGATCTTGGTGATCATCAGGTCCTTCAGCTCGTGCACGTCGGCCGGCCCGCCGACGGTCACTGCTCCGCTGTACGTCATGGCTGTCAGCCTACCGACGAGGTCACAGCGGGGGCAGCACGGGCAGTGCCGTGCTCCGGCCGAGTGCGGTCAGGCCGTCGCCCCGGTTGCGTCCGGAGAGCCAGCCCAGCAGCGCGTGGGCGGGGCCGGACACGGTGAGCGGCTCGGAGTCGGCCTGCCGGCCGGTGCGCCGGACGGGACGGCCCGGGTCCTCCGCCACGGACAGCGTGATGCCCGGGACCTCGGGATGGTCCCTGAAGCGGTCGGCGAGGAAGTCGATCTCCCGGTCCGCGAACTCGGTGGGCACATCCTCCAGCTCGTAGCCGATCCCGAGGTCGACGTGGTGCAGTTCGACCTCGGCCCACCGCCGGAAGGGCAGCCGGGCCGCCGAGTCCGTGACTCCGTTGCGCAGTTCCACCGTGCGGGACCAGTCCGCGGGCGCGACCCCGGTCTCATGGAAACGGGCCGCGCTCTCGCGCAGGTCGGTGAGCTGGACGTCCAGGGGCCGCGGGGCGCCGCGCTCGATGTCGGCGTCCCGGGCCTCGCCGGAGACATACATGGGACGCCCTTGCAGGACGTTGACGAGTGCGTCCGCGTTACGGGCGAGATGGGCGAGGACGTGGCCGCGCGTCCAGCCCGGCAGCCGTGACGGCTCGGCCAGCACGGCGTTGTCCAGTTTGGAGACTGCGGTCAGCAGTCGTTCGGTCGCGTCACGTACAGACGCCAGGTCGTGCGCGTGATCAATCATGAGGCGACCCTAGCCTCCGCCACTCCTTCGGGTGAAGGAGGCGGACCACCCCCGCAAATCGAATGCACGTGCTATAGGGTCGAGTGCGGCGTCGGGCATGCTGGATAGCCCGGGATTGTTATGAACCCAGGAATCCGACCGGCGTTGTCAGTGGCTCCCCCTAGTCTGAGAAAACACGGGGGCCTCGCCCCTGTCGCTTCTCTCAAGAAAGGTGCGGACCGGCGTGGCCGACCGTCTCATCGTCCGTGGCGCGCGCGAGCACAATCTGAAGAATGTCTCGCTCGACCTGCCGCGTGACGCGCTCATCGTCTTCACGGGCCTGTCGGGGTCGGGCAAGTCCTCGCTGGCCTTCGACACGATCTTCGCCGAGGGTCAGCGACGTTACGTGGAGTCGCTGTCCTCGTACGCTCGGCAGTTCCTCGGGCAGATGGACAAGCCGGACGTCGACTTCATCGAGGGGCTCTCGCCGGCGGTCTCCATCGACCAGAAGTCGACCTCGCGCAATCCGCGTTCGACGGTCGGCACGATCACCGAGGTCTACGACTACCTCCGTCTGCTCTTCGCGCGGATCGGCAAGCCTCACTGCCCCGAGTGCGGCCGTCCCATCTCGCGCCAGTCGCCGCAGGCCATCGTCGACAAGGTCCTGGAGCTTCCGGAGGGGAGCCGCTTCCAGGTGCTCTCACCGCTGGTGCGCGAGCGCAAGGGAGAGTTCGTCGACCTCTTCGCGGACCTGCAGACCAAGGGCTACAGCCGTGCGCGTGTGGACGGGGAGACGATCCAGCTCTCCAGCCCGCCCACCCTGAAGAAGCAGGAGAAGCACACCATCGAGGTGGTCGTCGACCGCCTCACGGTGAAGGACTCCGCCAAGCGTCGCCTCACCGACTCCGTGGAGACGGCGCTCGGCCTGTCGGGCGGCATGGTGGTGCTCGACTTCGTCGACCTCCCCGAGGACGACCCCGAGCGCGAGCGCATGTACTCGGAGCACCTGTACTGCCCGTACGACGACCTGTCCTTCGAGGAGCTGGAGCCCCGCTCCTTCTCCTTCAACTCGCCCTTCGGCGCCTGTCCCGAGTGCACCGGCATCGGCACGCGCATGGAGGTCGACCCCGAGCTGATCGTTCCGGACCCGGACAAGACCCTCGACGAGGGCGCCATCCACCCCTGGTCGCACGGGCACACCAAGGACTACTTCGGCCGTCTCATCGGGGCCCTGGCGGACGCGCTGGGATTCCGCACCGACATCCCCTTCGCGGGACTGCCGCAGCGCGCCAAGAAGGCCCTGCTCCACGGCCACAAGACGCAGATCGAGGTCCGCTACCGGAACCGGTACGGGCGCGAGCGCGTGTACACGACGCCTTTCGAAGGCGCCGTCCCCTTCGTCAAGCGCCGGCACAGCGAGGCCGAGAGCGACGCCAGCCGGGAGCGCTTCGAGGGCTACATGCGCGAGGTGCCCTGCCCCACCTGCCAGGGCACGCGTCTCAAGCCGGTCGTCCTGGCGGTCACGATCATGGGCAGGTCGATCGCGGAGATCTCCGCGATGTCGATCAGCGATTGCGCGGAATTCCTGGGTGAGCTGACGCTCGACGCACGCGACAAGAAGATCGCCGAGCGCGTCCTGAAGGAGGTCAACGAGCGGCTGCGGTTCCTGGTGGACGTCGGACTCGACTACCTCTCGCTGAACCGCGCGGCCGGCACGCTCTCCGGCGGCGAGGCCCAGCGCATCCGCCTCGCCACCCAGATCGGCTCCGGACTCGTCGGCGTCCTGTACGTGCTCGACGAGCCGTCCATCGGTCTGCACCAGCGTGACAACCACCGGCTGATCGAGACCCTGGTCCGGCTGCGCGACATGGGCAACACGCTCATCGTCGTGGAGCACGACGAGGACACGATCAAGGTCGCCGACTGGGTCGTCGACATCGGTCCCGGCGCGGGTGAGCACGGCGGCAAGGTCGTGCACAGCGGCTCCCTGAAGGAACTGCTCGCCAACGACGAGTCGCAGACCGGCCAGTACCTGTCGGGCAAGAAGTCCATCCCGCTGCCCGACATCCGGCGACCGCGCGACCCGTCCCGGCAGCTCACCGTGCACGGCGCCCGTGAGAACAACCTCCAGGACATCGACGTGTCCTTCCCGCTCGGCGTGTTCACGGCCGTCACGGGTGTCTCCGGCTCCGGAAAGTCGACACTGGTCAACGACATCCTCTACACCCACCTGGCCCGCGAGCTGAACGGTGCGAGGAACGTCCCCGGGCGGCACACGCGCGTGGACGGCGACGACCTGGTCGACAAGGTCGTGCACGTCGACCAGTCGCCCATCGGCCGCACCCCGCGGTCGAACCCGGCGACCTACACCGGCGTCTTCGACCACATCCGCAAGCTGTTCGCCGAGACCACCGAGGCGAAGGTCCGCGGCTACATGCCCGGCCGCTTCTCCTTCAACGTCAAGGGCGGCCGCTGCGAGAACTGCGCGGGCGACGGCACCATCAAGATCGAGATGAACTTCCTCCCGGACGTCTACGTCCCGTGCGAGGTCTGCCACGGCGCCCGCTACAACCGGGAGACCCTGGAGGTCCACTACAAGGGCAAGTCCATCGCCGAGGTCCTGAACATGCCGATCGAGGAGGCCCTGCACTTCTTCGAGGCCGTTCCGGCGATCGCCCGCCATCTGAACACGCTGCACGACGTCGGTCTCGGCTACGTCCGCCTCGGCCAGTCGGCGACCACCCTGTCCGGCGGTGAGGCCCAGCGTGTGAAGCTCGCCAGCGAACTGCAGAAGCGATCCACCGGACGCACGGTCTATGTCCTGGACGAGCCGACCACCGGTCTGCACTTCGAGGACATCAGCAAGCTGCTGAGGGTGCTCGGCGGACTGGTCGAGAAGGGCAACACGGTCATCGTCATCGAGCACAACCTCGACGTGATCAAGACTGCCGACTGGATCGTCGACATGGGTCCCGAGGGCGGCGCGGGCGGCGGTCTCGTGGTGGCCGAGGGCACGCCGGAGGAGGTCGCCGGGGTCCCGTCCAGCCACACTGGGAAGTTCCTGCGGGAGGTCCTCGGCGCGGAGCGCGTCAGCGATGCCGCCTCCGTGAAGGCCCCGCGCAAGGCGGTCGCGAGGACGGTCGCCGCTACGTCGAAGGCGACGAAGACGGCAACGACAAGGACGGTGAAGACCGCCAACAACACGGCGGCCAAGAAGCCGGCCGGCGCGACGAAGAAGGCGGCCCCCGCGAAGAAGACCACGCGGACACGCAAGGCCTGACAAACCCGGCCGAGAAGCCCGGAACACCCGGTGCCCCGCGGGAACGCCCCGCGGGGCACCGCGCGTTGCGTGCCGGGGCTGCCGGGGCTGCCGGGGCTGCCGGGGCTGCCGGGGCTGCCGGGGCTGCCGGGGCGTGCGGGTGCTGCCTTCGCCGACCAGTTGCCCGCAGACGAGTCCACGGCGACGACACCGAGCCGGAGCCGGTTGTGCGGCGTGCAAGGCGCCCTAGCGGCACAGGCCCCCCGCCCCCACCGGCAGGGGCCTGGCGAACGAGGTCCGGTGAACCCGGACTAGAGGCCTGTCGGTTCGGATAGTTCGGATGCGTACGGGGGCTCCGCACCGGCCCGGGAGCAGGTGATCGCTGCGGCGCGGGCCGCGAAGCCGAGTAGTTCGGTCCAGCCGTCGGCGTCCAGCGCGTCCAGTGCGGCGGGGGAGAGGGCGTCGCGGGCAGCCAGGCCGTGCAGCAGCGCCGCGTTGACGGTGTCGCCCGCGCCGATCGTGTCCACGACGGCGACGGGCACACCAGGCACGGAGTGCTCCGCCCCGGCCCGGGTGAAGACCGTCAGTCCGTCGCCGCCGTGGGTGATCACGACGGCGGCCGGGCCGGAGGCCAGCCACTCGCGCGGTGTGCCGCCCAGCCACTCCGCGTCCTCCGCCGAGAGCTTCAGCAGCGACACCGCAGGCAGCCAGCTCTTGAACCTGGCCCGGTACGCGTCCGGGTCCGGGATCAGCACCGCGCGGATGTTCGGGTCAAGAGTCGTGAAGACGCCCTGGGCGGCGGCGCTGCGCATCAGCTCCTCGTACGCGCTCGCCCCCGGTTCCAGGACGAGCGAGCAGGTACCGAACGAGACGGCCCGAGTGCCCTGTGGAAGGCCGGCCGGTGCGGTGAAGAGCCGGTCGGCGGTGCCGTCGACATAGAAGGAGTACGCGGCCGAGCCATTCTCGTCGACGGTGGCTACCGCCAGTGTGGTCGGCTCGGTGCCGCGTTGGACGGCCGAGACGTCCACGCCCGCCCGGCGCAACCCATCGAGCAGGGCTTCCCCGAAGGTGTCGGAGGAGGTGCGGGAGCAGAAGGCCGTGGGAGATCCGAGCCGGCCGAGCGCGACGGCGGTGTTGTACGGGCCGCCGCCCAGCGCCGGTTTCAGGGGCGCGAGCGCGCCCGACCCTTGGGGGACCAGGTCGATCAGGGCCTCACCGGCGACGACGATCACGAGACATTTCCCTTCTCGGAGGGGGTGTCGGGACAGCCGCACGAGGTGCGGTGGACGAACGCGCAGGGCAGCCGCACGGTGCGCGAGGGACGGCCAGGGGACTCCATACGTTCCAGCAGCAGCTGCACGGCCCTGGCGCCGATCTCCTTGCTCGGCTGGGAGATCGCGGTGAGCCGGGGGGAGAACAGATCGGCCCAGGCGAAGTCGTCGAAGCAGCACAGCGCCAGGTTCTCCGGTACGGACAGACCGCGGTCGCGCAAGGTGCGCAGCGCGCCGATGGTCATCGCGTTGTTGCCGGTGACCAGGGCTGTCGGCGGTGCCGCCAGTGACAGCAGGGCGGCGGTGGCCCGTTCAGCACCTGCGGCCGCCGAAGCGCCGTGCACCACCAGCCGCTCGTCATGGGCCAGCCCCGCGGCTGCCAGGCCTTGCAGGTAGCCGCTGATCCGCTCGGTCGTCGTGCTGAGCCCGGGCAGACCCGCAACGAGACCGATGCGCCGGTGGCCGAGCCCGGCGAGATGGGTAACCAGCCAGGCCATGGGTTCGGCGTTCTCGGAGCAGATCTGGTCGAACGGGAAGCGAGTCCCTTGCCTGTATCGCTCGGAGCCGTTTCCGGTGGGCTGTCCTGGAGGCGTGCCCGGCGGGACGGTGTCGGCGGACGTGCCGGTGGCGAGCCGGTCCGCGTCCACCAGTCGGTCGAGGAACACGGTCGGCACGGCATGCCGTGCGAGATGGGCGAGAAGTCCGTCCGGGTTCGCCGAGGGCGCGACGATCACTCCGTCGACGCGGCGCTCGTGCAGGAGCCGTACGACCTTGCGCTCGTGTTCCGGGTCGTCGTGCGGATCGGCGATCAGCAGGCTGAAACCGTGCTCGAGGGCTTCGGCCTCGACGCCTTGGAGGATCTCCGTGAAGTAGGGGTTGCTGATCGCAGACACCGCGAGCCCGATGGACCGGGTGCGGGACGTCACCAGGGAACGGGCGAGTGTGTTCGGCGTGTACCCCAGTGCGTCGATGGCGTCCAGCACCGCCTGACGTGTGTGGGGCAGCACCGGCCGGGTGTCGTTGAGGACATGCGAGACGGTGGCGACGGAGACACCGGCGCTCCGTGCGACATCGGCCATGGTTGCCATCGCGTCCCCTCCTCGGACCGCCTGGCCGGAAAAGCTATCCCATTCGGCGGTTGACGTAAACGCTTGCGCAAGCGTTTACGCCTCCGCCTCCCACCCGCCCTCATGCCGTCTTGTGGCTTTGTCTTCATGTAGCTCTGTCTCCTTGCCACCCCCGACCGAGCCCCGCCGCGGCCTATGGTGTGAGCCCCACCCGGCCCCAGCGCGTGAGCCCCTGCCCCGCCCATCGCGGGAGCCCTGCCGTGGCCCGGCGCGGGAGCCCCGCCCCGGCCCACGGCGGAATGAATGCCACCGGTATCGTCGGTGTGTTCCGGCACCCGCTGGACACCGGCTCTGAGCAGTGGAGATCCCATGTCCGACCGTTCCTCGGCGACCCGTCGTACCGTCCTTCGCGGGGCCGCGCTCACCCCGGTCGTCGGCCTCGGTCTCGCGGCCTGTTCACCAGCCGGTAACGGCGGTGGGGCGTCCGCTGCACCGACCGCGCCGGTCTCGCTGGGACCGGAGAGCGAGATCCCCCAGGGCGGCGCGAAGCTGTACCGGGACGCGAACGTCGTGGTGAGCCGCACCGCGGACGGCCTGAAGGCGTACAGCACGATCTGCACGCACGCGGGATGTGCCATCGACAAACTGGACGGCACGACACTGATCTGCCCCTGCCACGGCAGCCGGTTCGACGCCCTCACCGGCAAGGTGGTGCAGGCCCCGGCCACCGAGCCGTTGCACGAGCTGTCCGCCGAGGTGAAAAACGGCGGGATCGTGGCGGGTCCGGCGGCCTGAGGGCCAGCCGAGCCCGATCACTCCCAGTCCCATCCGATCCCCACCAGGCCCGCCCGCACCCGCGGCTCCACCAGGTGGACCGATCGATGGTGACCGCTCAGGGCGAGCTCCTGCCGGCCGCTGCGCGGGGCGGCGACGGAATGCTGGGCGAACCGGTGGCACCGCACGGGCACCGCGTCCTCGTCGAAGCACACCTGAAGCGCGTACTGCCCGCCCGCGAAACTGAAGCCGCGGACGTACTCGCCGGACACGCCTGCGGTGCCGTCCTCGATGCCGTAGCGGAAGAGAAACGTATCGCCGCTGGTCAGCCAGGTGTCGAAGAGCAGCTCGGCGACCAGGACGCCGGTCTCGCTGTGCCAGCGCACCCGCCCCGTGCGGCAGTTCTCCAGGGCGTGGATCGCGATCCGCTCCGGGGCGCACCCCGGGTCGCCGTGGTGGATGGCAATATAGCGGTCCACGCCGTCCCTGTGCGCACGCACTATGTGGTGCGACTCGCGGGCCAGTAGTTCCCGGCGCGCCCCGATGCGGACGCGCTCATGGTGGCCGATGGTGTGCAGCCCGCCGTCGAGCGGTGACTCGAGCTCGGCGAGAAGGCGCTCCAGCACGCCCGAGGCCGCCACCAGGGACCGGTACGAACGGCCCGGGGGCCGGTCCGGGTCGGGCCGCTCGTCGGTGCTGGTCAGCAGCCGGATCAGTGACTCGTCGGGCAGCTGGAGGATCTCCTCGAGGGCGCGCACCGCGCGCAGGGACTCGGGACGCTGCGGGCGTCGCGCCCCCTGTTGCCAGTAGCTCAGGCTCGTCACGCCGACCTTGACCCCGTACCGCGACAGATGGTGCTGCACACGCTGGAGCGGCAGTCCGCGAGCGGCGATCGCGGCGCGCAGCGCGACATGGAAGGGACCGCCGCGCAGGGTCGCCTCCAACTCCGCCGGGACGAGGTCCGCGTGCTGTGTGCCGTGGCGCATACAGGGGGCCTTTCTGTACATGTTCACGACGGCTGGTCAGACCGTGCGCAGCGTCGTTCCAGTCCGTGCGGGATCCGTTCAGAAGCGGACCCCACCGATCACGGCCGGAAGGTTTCACGCATTGAAGCGTGTTGACCAAGCCCCGACAACACTTGATGCCCAGCCCATGGAAGAGTCCTCGCCGCCATGGCCGGTTCGGCGGTGCCGTCAGGGCCGTTCCGAGGGGTGTCTGAGCCCGTCCGGCCCTTGTCCACAGGTTCGCCGCGCTGTCGGCCCCCGCCAGTAGGGTGTGAGACATGGCCGACCCCTCCAGCTACCGCCCCAAGCCGGGAGAGATCCCGGACTCGCCCGGGGTCTACAGGTTCCGGGACGAACACCGCCGGGTGATCTACGTCGGAAAGGCGAAGAGTCTGCGCCAGCGCCTGGCGAACTACTTCCAGGACCTGACGAACCTCCACCCGCGCACCCGCACCATGGTCACCACGGCCGCGTCCGTGGAGTGGACGGTGGTGTCGACGGAGGTCGAGGCCCTGCAGCTGGAGTACACCTGGATCAAGGAATTCGACCCCAGGTTCAACGTCAAGTACCGCGACGACAAGAGCTACCCGTATCTCGCGGTGACGATGAACGAGGAGTTCCCGCGTGTCCAGGTGATGCGTGGCCAGAAGCGCAAGGGCGTGCGGTACTTCGGGCCGTACGGGCACGCCTGGGCGATCCGTGACACGGTCGACCTGCTGCTGCGCGTCTTCCCCGTGCGTACCTGCTCGGCCGGCGTCTTCAAGAACGCCGAGCGCACCGGCCGCCCCTGCCTGCTCGGCTACATCGGCAAGTGCTCCGCACCGTGCGTGGGCCGTATCGCCCCCGAGGACCACCGGGAACTGGCCGAGGAGTTCTGCGACTTCATGGCCGGCCGCACAGGGACGTATCTGCGCCGCCTGGAGAAGCAGATGCTGGAGGCGGCCGACGAGATGGAGTACGAGCGGGCCGGCCGCCTGCGCGACGACATCGACGCCCTGAAGAAGGCCATGGAGAAGAACGCCGTCGTGCTCACCGACGCGACCGACGCCGACTTGATGGCGGTCGCCGAGGACGAGCTGGAGGCGGCCGTGCAGATCTTCCACGTGCGTGGCGGACGGGTCCGCGGCCAGCGTGGCTGGGTGACGGACAAGGTGGAGGACGTCACGACGGGAGCCCTGGTCGAGCACGCCCTCCAGCAGCTCTACGGTGAGGAGACGGGCGACTCGGTGCCCAAGGAGGTCCTGGTCCCGGCGCTGCCCGAGCCGATAGAGCCGGTCCAGGACTGGCTCACCGGCCGCCGCGGTTCGGCCGTGTCGCTGCGCATCCCGCAGCGCGGGGACAAGAAGGCGCTGATGGAGACCGTGCAGCGCAACGCTCTCCAGGCGCTCGCCCTGCACAAGACCAAGCGTGCCTCCGACCTGACCACCCGCTCGCGCGCCCTGGAGGAGATCGCCGCGGCCCTCGACCTGGACAGTGCTCCGCTCAGGATCGAGTGCTACGACATCTCGCATCTGCAGGGCGAGGACGTGGTGGCCTCCATGGTGGTGTTCGAGGACGGGCTGCAGCGCAAGAGCGAGTACCGCCGCTTCCAGATCAAGGGCTTCGAGGGCCAGGACGACGTCCGGTCCATGCACGAGGTGATCACCCGCCGCTTCAAGCGCTACGTCGCCGAGAAGGAGAAGACGGGCGAGTGGGCGGACGGGGAGCTGCTGACGGAGGACGACGGGCGGCCCAAGCGGTTCGCGTACCCGCCGCAGCTCGTCGTGGTCGACGGCGGTCAGCCGCAGGTCGCCGCCGCCCGGAGGGCGCTGGACGAGCTCGGCATCGACGACATCGCCGTGTGCGGTCTCGCCAAGCGCCTCGAAGAGGTGTGGGTGCCCGACGAGGACGACCCGGTGGTCCTGCCCCGCAGCAGTGAGGGCCTCTACCTCCTCCAGCGCGTCCGGGACGAGGCCCATCGCTTCGCGATCACCTATCAGCGCAGCAAGCGGACCAAGCGTCTGAGGACGAGCCCCCTGGACGAGGTGCCGGGACTCGGTGAGTCGCGCAAACAGGCGTTGATCAAGCACTTCGGCTCGGTGAAGCGGCTCCGATCCGCGACAATCGACCAGATTCAAGAGGTCCCCGGCATCGGCCGCAAGACGGCTGAGACGATCGCCGTGGCCCTCGCCCAGGCGGCCCCGGCCGCACCCGCCGTGAACACGGCGACCGGAGAGATCATGGAAGAGGAGGAACCCGAGGCGACGGCGGGTTCCCCCGGGGAGCCCGTGTCCGCGGGTCCCCCGGACGAGCGACGGGGGCAGGAGACATGACCGAGCACGACCGAAGCGCGGAAGAACGCTCAGCGCAGAGCCAGGCCGCTCACCCGGACGCGGGCGAGGAGCACTCGCCGGAGCAGGCGGGCCAGGAAAACGGAGCACAGGTGAGTACGGGCATCGACGCAGCCGGAGTGCCGGACACGGCCATTCCCGAGTTGGTGATCATCTCCGGCATGTCCGGCGCGGGCCGGTCGACGGCCGCCAAATGTCTGGAGGACCTCGGCTGGTTCGTCGTCGACAACCTGCCACCCGCGCTGATCCCCACCATGGTGGAGCTGGGCGCGCGGTCCCAGGGCAACGTCGCCCGCATCGCGGTCGTCGTCGACGTCCGTGGACGCCGGTTCTTCGACAACCTCCGGGAGTCCCTCGCCGATCTGGAGGCGAAGAACGTCACCCGGAGGATCGTGTTCCTGGAGTCCTCCGACGACGCCTTGGTACGCCGCTTCGAATCCGTCCGGCGCCCGCACCCCCTCCAGGGCGACGGCCGGATCGTGGACGGCATCGCCGCCGAGCGCGAGCTGCTGCGTGAGCTGCGCGGCGACGCCGATCTGGTGATAGACACCTCCAGCCTCAACGTGCACGAACTGCGCGCCAAGATGGACGCCCAGTTCGCCGGCGACGAGGAGCCCGAGCTGCGGGCCACGGTGATGTCCTTCGGATTCAAGTACGGCCTCCCGGTGGACGCCGACCTCGTCGCGGACATGCGCTTCCTGCCCAACCCGCACTGGGTTCCGGAGCTGCGCCCCTTCACCGGCCTCAACGAGGAGGTGGCCGCCTACGTCTTCAACCAGCCCGGTGCCAAGGAGTTCCTCGACCGCTACGCCGAGCTGCTCCGGCTGATCGCGGCCGGTTACCGCCGCGAGGGCAAGCGCTATGTGACCATCGCCATCGGCTGCACCGGCGGCAAGCACCGCTCGGTCGCCATGTCGGAGAAGCTCGCGGCCCGCCTGGCCGCCGAGGGAGTGGAGACCGTGGTCGTGCACCGGGACATGGGGCGCGAGTGACCGGACGTACTCTGCGGCTGAGCAGGCTGCGCCGGGTGGTGTCCGAAGGACGGGGCGGGAGCCCCGCCGAGGCCCGCGGCGGCAGGCCGCGCCGCCGCGGCACCCAGCCCAAGGTGGTCGCTCTCGGCGGCGGCATGGGCCTGTCCGCCTCGCTCGCCGCGCTGCGCCGGATCACCGGCGACCTCACCGCCGTCGTCACCGTCGCCGACGACGGCGGATCCAGCGGCCGACTGCGTCACGAACTAGGTGTGCTGCCGCCCGGAGACCTGCGCAAGGCGCTGGCGGCGTTGTGCGGCGACGACGACTGGGGCCAGACCTGGGCCCGCGTCATCCAGCACCGCTTCCAGTCCCAGGGCGAACTGCACGAGCACGCGGTCGGCAATCTGCTGATCGTGGCCCTGTGGGAGCAGCTCGGCGATCATGTCCAGGCCCTCGACCTGGTCGGCAGGCTGCTGGGCGCCCATGGCCGCGTCCTGCCCATGTCCGCCGTACCCCTGGAGCTTCAGGCGCTGGTCAAGGGCCACGACCCGACCCACCCGGACGAGGTCGGCACCGTACGGGGGCAGGCCAATGTCGCGCTCACCCCCGGCGAGGTGCAGTCCGTGCACCTGGTGCCGCACGACCCGCCGGCCGTGCCCGAGGCCGTCGCCGCGGTGCTGGACGCCGACTGGGTGGTGCTGGGGCCAGGGTCCTGGTTCTCCTCGGTGATTCCGCACCTGCTCGTGCCGGAGCTCCTGGACGCTCTCATGGAGACGAAGGCCCGCCGGGTGCTCTCCTTGAACCTCGCTCCGCAGCCGGGAGAGACAGAGGGCTTCTCCCCGCAGCGTCATTTGGAGGTTTTGGGACGACACGCCCCTAAACTCGCCCTGGACGTGGTGCTGGCCGACCAGGCCGCCGTGCCCGACCGTGCCTTGCTGAACGAAGCCGCCAAGCGGTTCGGCGCCACGGTCGAGCTGGCACCGGTGGCCCGGACCGACGGAACCCCGCGGCACGACCCGGAGCTGTTGGCCGCCGCGTACGACCGTATTTTTCGGATGCATGGAAGGATCGGCCCATGGCGATGACGGCAGCGGTGAAGGACGAGATCTCCCGTCTTCCCGTCACCCGGACCTGCTGCAGAAAGGCGGAGGTCTCGGCGATCCTGCGGTTCGCGGGCGGACTGCACCTGGTCAGCGGCCGCATCGTGATCGAGGCGGAGCTGGACACGGCGATGGCGGCGCGCCGGGTGAAGCGGGACATCCTCGAGATCTTCGGCCACAGCTCGGAGCTGATCGTGATGGCACCCGGCGGGCTGCGCCGCGGTTCCCGCTACGTGGTGCGCGTGGTCGCGGGCGGTGACCAGCTGGCCCGTCAGACCGGTCTCGTCGACGGCCGTGGTCGCCCGATCCGCGGCCTGCCCCCGCAGGTGGTGTCCGGGGCCACCTGCGACGCCGAGGCGGCCTGGCGCGGCGCGTTCCTGGCCCACGGCTCGCTGACGGAGCCCGGCCGCTCGTCCTCGCTCGAGGTGACCTGCCCCGGCCCGGAGGCCGCGCTCGCCCTGGTCGGCGCCGCCCGCCGGCTCTCGATCGCCGCGAAGGCCCGCGAGGTGCGGGGCGTGGACCGCGTGGTCGTCCGGGACGGCGACGCGATCGGCGCACTGCTCACCCGGCTCGGCGCGCACGAGTCCGTGCTGGCCTGGGAGGAGCGGCGGATGCGCCGCGAGGTGCGCGCCACGGCGAACCGCCTTGCCAACTTCGACGACGCCAATCTGCGCCGCTCGGCCCGCGCGGCCGTCGCCGCCGGCGCTCGGGTGGCCCGTGCCCTGGAGATCCTCGGCGAGGAGGTTCCCGAGCACCTCGCCGCCGCGGGCCGGCTGCGCATGGAGCACAAGCAGGCCTCCCTGGAGGAGTTGGGCGCCCTCGCCGACCCGCCGCTGACCAAGGACGCGGTCGCGGGCCGTATCCGCCGTCTGCTGGCGATGGCCGACAAGCGCGCCGCCGACCTCGGCATCCCGGGCACGGAGTCCAACCTCACGGAGGAGATGGCGGACAACCTGGCGGGATGACGCAGGACGTCGCAACACGCCGGTGCCGACGCCCGTTTGGGGCTGACTGCACCGGCGTTTGTCTGTCCTTGACGCACTCTTGACTCGATCATGAACTGTCATGAGCCTGGCAATGGCTCGCCGCTGTGGCGAGCCATTGCGAGGGGGGTTCATGAGACACAGAGCGAGATCGATCCTCGCCGTCGGCGCGCTTCTGCTCGGCGGAGCGAGCCTCGGACCCATCGCCTGGGCGCAGCCCGGAAGCTCCGCCGGCAAGACCGACGGGGACGAGGTCAAGGTCTTCCGCGCCGAGGTCACCCAGCAGCAGGTGCCCCTGCTGCTCAAGGCCGGACAGGACGGGCACGAACTCGGCGAGCAAGTGACCGGGAACGGCAAGACAGAGGTCGAGGTCTACCTCACCGACCGTCAGGCCGACCGGCTTCAGAAGCAGGGCGTGGCGCTCACCGAGCACGCGCTGTCGGCCAAGGCCGAGGCGCGGGTCGACGGCGCGTCCGAGGGCGTCTTCCGCCCCTACAGCGGAAAGGGCGGCATCGAGGAGGAGATCGTCAGGACGGCGCAGGCGCATCCCAGCCTCACCAAGGTCGAATCCATCGGCCGGACGATCAACGGCCAGGACATCCTCGCGCTCAAGCTGACCAAGGACGCGAAGAAGTCGAAGGACGGCTCCAAGCCCTCGGTGCTGTACGTCTCCAACCAGCACGCACGGGAGTGGATCACGCCGGAGATGACCCGCCGGCTGATGCACTACTACCTGGACCGCTACACCACGGACAAGCGCGTCAAGAAGATCGTCGACTCCACCGAGCTGTGGTTCGTCGTCTCGGCCAACCCGGACGGATACGACTACACCTTCAAGGACTCCACCGCCCGCCTGTGGCGCAAGAACCTGCGGGACGTGAACGGGGACGGGGGCATCAGCACCGGCGACGGCGTCGACCTCAACCGCAATTTCGGCTACAAGTGGGGCTACGACGACGAGGGTTCGTCCCCCAACCCCACCAGCCAGACCTACCGCGGCGCGAGCCCGGCGTCCGAGCCCGAGACCCGCGCGCTGAGCGCCTTCGAGAAGCGCATCGGGTTCACGTACGGCATCAACTACCACTCCGCCGCCGAACTCCTCCTCTACGGCGTCGGCTGGCAGGTCGCCACGCCCACCCCGGACGACGTCCTCTACAAGGCGCTCGCCGGCACCCCGGACAACCCGGCGATCCCCGGCTACCGCTCGCAGGTCTCCTCGGAGCTCTACACCACCAACGGCGAGGCGGACGGCGACGCGTCGAACGTCAACGGCATGGCGATGTTCACGCCGGAGATGTCGACCTGCCAGACCGCCTCGAACATCGACCCGGACGACGCCTGGAACGCGGCCGACTGCCAGTCGGTCTTCAACTTCCCCGACGACGAGAAGCTGATCCAGGAGGAGTTCGAGAAGAACATCCCCTTCGCCCTCTCCGTCGCCGAGACGGCGTCGCACCCCGACCAGCCGACGTCCTCGGTCGGCATGGACGCGCCCGATTTCACCCCGGCCGCCTTCCCGACGTCGTACTCGCGAGGCGCGGACCAGGAGGTCTCGGTCGTTGTACGTAAATCGGTGCGCGACAAGGAGCTCAAGTACCGCGTCAACGGCGGCCGCGTCCACGACCGGTCGCTCAAGCCCTGGAAGGGCGGCGAGACGTACGGCGGCGAGGACAACCTCTACTTCGACGAGTACCGGGCCGACGTGCGAAAGGGCGAACCGGGCGACAAGGTCGAGGTGTGGTTCACCGGCAGGACGAAGAGCGGGAAGCCGACGTCCAGCGGGCATTTCACCTACACCGTCGCCGAACGGCCCAAGGCGGACACGCTCGTGGTCGCCGAGGAGGGCGCCAAGGCCACCCAGGCACAGACCTACGTCGACGCGCTGAGCGCGAGCGGCCGTAAGGCGATCGTCTGGGACGTCGCCACGCAGGGTGCACCCGACGCACTCGGTGTGCTGGACCACTTCAGGACGGTCGTGCACTACACGGGAGCGGGCGTGCCGGGCAACGCCACCCAACTCCAGCTGCGTGCCTTCCTCAACGAGGGCGGCAAGCTGATCGAGGCGGGCGAGCGGGCGGGCGGCGCCGTCGACCTGGGCGACGGGACCCTTTCGGACGACTTCAGCCAGTACTACCTGGGCGCCTACTCGCGTACGTCGACGCCCGGGGCCACCGGCTTCACCGGCGCCGGCGGTCTCGCCGGCTTCACCGGGACGCTGGGCGGCGCGCCCGGCAACCCGCTGGACAGGGCGGGCACGTACGGCGTCACCTCCGAGGAGCTGCCCGCCGACCGGTACCCGCAGTTCGCGAGCGCCGGGGCCGGCCAGTTCGCCGGAACCGTCAACCCGTACGGGCCGTACGCGGGCTCGTACATGGCGGCCGCCGTCCACACCGACGACGCGTACAAGCGCCTCGCCCGCACCATCGACCTCACCAAGGTGGGTGCGGCCGACAAGCCCACGCTGCGCACCCGGCTGTTGTGGGACACCGAGCCGGGCTACGACCACGCGGTGGTCGAGATCCACACCGTGAGGGCCGACGACTGGACGACGCTGCCGGAGGCCGGTGGCGCCACGAGCGACGCGGTGCCGTCGGAGTGCCAGGCCGGATTCCTCGTGGGCGAGCACCCGTGGCTCAAGCACTATCTGACCGTGACGGCGAACGGCTGCACCGCGAACGGGACCACCGGCACGTGGCACAGCCTCACCGGCGCCTCCAACGGCTGGCAGCAGGCGGACTTCGACCTGAGCGCGTACGCGGGCAGAACGGTCGAGGTCTCGCTCAGCTACATCACCGACCCGGGCAGCGGCGGCCATGGCGTCCTCGTCGACGACGCCTCGCTCGTCACCGGGGGCGCGGCCACCGGGACCGAGGGCTTCGAGACGTCCTTCGGTGCCTGGAGCGTGGCCGGACCGCCCGCCGGCAGCCCCGCGGTCCTGAAGGACTGGGCGCGCACCGGGGCCTTGTTCAAGACGTACGGTGCGGTCACGACGGACCGGACCGTGCTGCTGGGTTTCGGTGTCGAGCACATCACCTCGGCGGCCGACCGGGCGGTGCTCATCAAGAAGTCACTGGCCGCTCTCGGTGGCTGACGGTCCGTAGTCAACGGCAGTTGGTCTCGTATCGCCGGAACGGGTGATCGAGCCTTGGGGCCAGGGCGGTCCGTACCCCTACTGACGGGTACGGACCGCCCTGCCGTGTATGAGCCATCTCGATGTCACTCAGGGGGCGTCAGGGAGGTAGGGTCATAGGCGGTCGGGGACATCCCAATAGAGCTCGCCGGCATCGAAAGCCGGCGTACCAACGAGGAGATCGGTTCGTGACGATCCGCGTAGGCATCAACGGCTTCGGCCGCATCGGTCGTAACTACTTCCGCGCGCTGCTGGAGCAGGGTGCAGACATCGAGATCGTGGCTGTCAACGACCTGGGTGACACCGCGACCACCGCTCACCTGCTGAAGTACGACACCATCCTCGGCCGCCTCAAGGCGGAGGTGTCCCACACCGAGGACACCATCACCGTCGACGGCAAGACGATCAAGGTCCTGTCCGAGCGCAACCCCGCCGACATCCCCTGGGGTGAGCTGGGTGTCGACATCGTCATCGAGTCGACCGGCATCTTCACCAAGAAGGAAGACGCCGAGAAGCACATTGCCGGTGGCGCCAAGAAGGTCATCATCTCGGCCCCGGCCAAGAATGAGGACGTCACCATCGTCATGGGTGTCAACCAGGACACCTACGACCCGGCGAACCACCACGTCATCTCCAACGCCTCCTGCACCACCAACTGTGTGGCGCCGATGGCGAAGGTCCTCGACGAGAACTTCGGCATCGTCAAGGGTCTGATGACCACGGTGCACGCGTACACCAACGACCAGCGCATCCTGGACTTCCCGCACAAGGACCTGCGCCGCGCCCGTGCCGCCGCCGAGAACATCATCCCGACCACCACCGGTGCCGCCAAGGCCACCGCCCTGGTCCTGCCGCAGCTGAAGGGCAAGCTGGACGGCATCGCCATGCGCGTCCCGGTCCCGACCGGCTCGGTCACTGACCTGGTCGTCGAGCTCAGCCGCGAGGTCACCAAGGAAGAGGTCAACGCCGCCTTCCAGAAGGCCGCCGAGGGTGAGCTCAAGGGTCTCCTCGACTACACGGAGGACCCGATCGTCTCCTCCGACATCGTCAACGCCCCGGCGTCCTGCACCTTCGACTCCTCCCTGACCATGGTCCAGGAGGGCAAGAACGTGAAGGTCATCGGCTGGTACGACAACGAGTGGGGCTACTCCAACCGCCTCGTCGACCTCACGGTCTTCGTCGGCAACCAGCTCTGATCGCCGAAGCAGGCACCCAGATGCGATAGCAGGGCTCGGGCAGCGCACGGTCGCGCCGCCCGAGCCCTGCCGCACGTGCGGCGAGCCGACCCGCGGGCGCGGACGGGTTCGCGCGCAGATTCATCAGCCCTCGTACGATCAAGAGCCCTCCCCAGGAGCCCCTTTATGAAGACGATCGACGAACTTCTCTCCGAAGGCGTGGACGGCAAGCGGGTCTTCGTCCGAGCCGACCTCAACGTCCCGCTCGCCGACGGCCTCATCACCGACGACGGCCGTATCCGTGCCGTGCTGCCCACCGTCGAGGCCCTCGCCGACGCGGGCGCCAAGGTGGTCGTCGCCTCGCACCTGGGCCGTCCCAAGGGCGCCCCGGACACGGCCTTCTCGCTGCTGCCCGCCGCCGAGCGCCTCGGTGAACTCCTCGGCGCGCCGGTCGCGTTCGCCCAGGACACCGTCGGCCCCGCCGCCCACGACGCGGTGAACGGCCTCCAGCCCGGCCAGGTCGCGGTCATCGAGAACCTTCGCTTCAACCCCGGCGAGACCTCCAAGGACGACACCGAACGCGGCGAGTTCGCCGACCAGCTCGCCGCCCTCGCCGACGTGTACGTGGGCGACGGCTTCGGCGCGGTCCACCGCAAGCACGCCTCCGTGTACGACCTGCCGGCCCGCCTGCCGCACTACGCCGGCTACCTCATCGCCACCGAGGTCGGCGTCCTGAAGAAGCTCACCGAGGACGTCCGGCGGCCCTACGTCGTCGTGCTCGGCGGTGCCAAGGTCTCCGACAAGCTCGCCGTGATCGACGAGCTGCTCGCCAAGGCTGACCGGCTGCTCATCGGCGGCGGCATGGTCTACACCTTCCTCAAGGCCATGGGCCACGAGGTCGGCAGCTCCCTCCTGCAGGAGGACCAGCTCCCGGCCGTGACCGAGTACATCGAGCGCGCGGGGAAGAGCGGCGTCGAGCTGCTCCTTCCGGTCGACGTGCTGGTCGCCCCCGAATTCCCGAACCTGAAGACCAAGGCTCCGGCCAACCCGACGGTCGTCGCCGCGGACGCGATGCCGGCCGGCCAGATGGGCCTGGACATCGGTCCGGAGACCCGCAAGCTGTACGTCTCGAAGCTCGCCGACGCGGCCACCGTCTTCTGGAACGGCCCCATGGGCGTCTTCGAGCACCCCGACTACGCCGAGGGCACCAAGGCGGTCGCCCAGGCCCTCGTCGACTGCAAGGGCTTCACCGTGGTCGGCGGCGGCGACTCCGCCGCCCCCGTCCGCACCCAGGGCTTAGACGAGT
>NZ_JBSFJX010000060.1:0-49215 GCF_053598275.1 Streptomyces sp. NPDC001156
CAAGACGGCACGCGCACCTCCAAGCTTTGCCGTACAAAACCGGGCTGGTTTCAACCCGGCTGGTGTTGATCGTGTAAGAGCTGCTGGTCGCTGACTCGCAGCCAACGTGAGCCAGGAATCCCCTTGCTTCAGCTGGGGGAGGATTCAAGCATGCGCTCGGCCCGAGGGCCCGCACACCGGGCGGCGGAGTACCGGCTTGCCCTGTGACTCGCTCGTCATCCGGTCACGGAGAGACGTACGGCGTCGTCGTGGTCAGGGGCTCGAAGCCGAGGCGGGCCAGGATGGGGCGGCTCTGCGTGCCGGCGTCGACCTGGGCGTAGCGGTAGCCGCGCGAGGCGGCGACCCTGGCGCGACAGGCGACCAGCGCCCGGTAGATCCCCCGGCCCCGCCAGTCGGCAACGGTTCCGCCGCCCCACAGGCCCGCGAAACGGGCTCCCGGGACGAGTTCCATACGTGCCGCGCTGACCGGTTCGTCGCCCGCGAGGGCCAGCACGGCGACGAGGCCGTCCGGGTCCCCGGCCAGTTGAGCGAGCAACTGGTGGCGCAGCTTCGAGCTGTCCGTGCCGAACGCCTTCTCGTGGACCTCTGCCACCAGACCGACGCCCGTCGCGTCGGTGACCGGCACGATGCGGATTCCCTCGGGCGGTTCGGTATCGAGGGACAGCTCGGCGACCTCGGCGACCATCACCGTCTCTTCGGGCTCGGGCGTGAATCCGGCCGCCCGCAGCCGCGTGCCGAGGTCGACCGGCAGGTCGTGCCCGTAGAGCTTCCACTCGAACTCAAGGCCGAGTCCGGAGAAGTGGCGGACCTGCTCGGCGATCGCCTCGTCCGCGGTCGTCTCGTCCAGATCGGACCAGAGGATCCCGTTCCAGTCGTACTCCGAGCCGACCTGGCGCACCACCCGTGCATCACGCTCGATGCGAGCGTCGGGCCCGTCTGGCCGGGCACCCTGGCGCATGTCCCGGTCGTACAGCGCGAGTACGGCAGCGTGGTCCATGAGCTCACTCCAGCGTGCGGGGCGTATGTCCGCACGTTAATACCCCTTTCCCGGCGGCCTTCACCCGGGTCCCCGGCCACGGCGCCCCCTCCGGTGCGTCCCACCCCGCGGGGGTGTGCCGTGCGTCGAGGCGGGGCCGATGGGCGGCCAAAAGGGACTGACACATCAACGTCGGGGTGGTTACGATGCCGCCGATGAAGAACTCCTCCTCGTACGGAACGGGGGAATCGTTCGCGCAAGGTGAGTGCTGATGGCACATCACATCGCGAACGGATCTCCGGCCCACCTGTTGATGTGGCAGCGCGTGCGCGAGTACGCCGTGCCACCGTCCATGATCGAGACTGCGACCGCACGGCGTGCGGTCGGCGACTGGGCGGGGGCTTGCGCCGCCGCCCGGGTCGACGTCGATCTCGATCTGCGCACCGTGCGCGACCGCCACGGCACCGATCTCGTCACCAGCGTCCGTGCGGACCTGCGCCGACTGGCGCCGGATCTGCTCCGCTGGCACATGCCCCGGATCGCCCCCGACGGGCGGCTCCGGCCCGGCCTCACCGTTTCCCTGGCCCGCTACCGGAGTTCCGGCGCAACTCCACTGCAGCTGGTGGTGCGGACACCGCCGGCCTGGGCGGACGCCGGACAGCGGATGTCCCTGGCCCTGTGGGACGGCTCCGGGGACGGCACCCCCGGGCACCATCCGCACCCGCATCCCGACCGGCGTTTCAGGCTCGACCTGCACCGGCACCTCTGGGACGCCGGGCGGAGCGGCGAACTGGCGCGGCGGTGCGGCGCGGGCGGGACACCGTCCACGGCACCGCCCGACCCGCCTCACACGCCCGGCGGGTCAGTCCTGCCAGATCGGCCCGATCGGTTCACCGTCCACGATTCCTCGTGGGCGGCCGGAACTTGGGCCGACGAGGCGGAGTTGCTGCTGCAGGCCGAGGGGCGCCCTCGCGGGGCCTTCACCGTGCGGCTCGGTGCGCAAAGTCGCGTCGTGCTCGAGCTCGTCGCCCCCGACGACACCCATGCCCCGACGTTCCGGGAGCTGCGGGAGGCGCTGCCGCCGCAGGTGGTCGCCGCGCTTCCGGTGCTGCCGGAGGCGGCGGCCCGGGTCCTTCCGGATCTGGAGCTGCTGCGGGCCGGGCTGGTAGCGGCCGATCGGTTGCATCCACTGGTCGCCGCCGCACTGGCGGAGTCCGGCTCGGTGGCGGCGTCCGGGTCGACGGCAGAGTCCGGATCGATGGCTACGTCCGACTCGGCAGTGGCGTCCGGTCCCTTCCCCGAGACCGGTGATCCGCACCGGGTGGACTGCCGGGGCGAGCTGCACCGGATCGCCCTGCGGGACGGGGTGCTGACGGCGATCGATCACGATCCGGCCCAACTGCGCCGGGAAGAGCTGCTGGTGGCGCTCGGTGGGCCGGCGCTGCCCTGCCTGCGGGCGATCGACGCGGTGCACCGCAACCCGGAGGCGCTGCCCGCGGTCCGGGAGCGGCTCGGCCATGGTGACGTCTCCGGGGCGCTGGCCGTGGTCGAGGGGCTGCTCGGTCCCGGCGCGATCCTGCGCGACGGGCCGCTCCGGGAGGCACTGGAGTCGGCCGCGGCCCGTCGAGTCGACCACGGGCTCTTCCGCTCGGGACTGGTCGCCGTGCACCCCGGTACCGGTGCGGCAGGGGGCGGGAACCCCTCGGGTGCGGGACACGCGGAGGCCAACCACCGCCCCCGGCTCGATCGCCGTACGCCTTTCGCACTGCGCCGCAAGCTCAGCAGCCGGGCCCGGCCGCGCACCGGCCTGGCCTGCTGACCGGGCGACCATCTGACCGCGCGCCCCCCAGACCGTTCGACCGGTTGACCGCCTGACCGGTTGGCCGCTCGACCGGGTTGTCCGCCAGACCGGCCGCACCCGCCGAAGTCCCTTTCCCTCCCGGCGCATTCCGCGCCGCACGCCCCCATGCCATCCGGGACGGGCCGTCCTGTTCCGTCCCGATCCCCTATCCCACCCCAGGTGATACCCATGATCTCCAGCACGCTCCTGCCCGCCGCGGTCCCGGTCGCCGACGCGCCCGTATCCGCACCCGCCGACGCATCCGCAACCAGCACCCAACTCGGCCTCGCCGACGGCCTCCTGACTCTCCTGCGGACGACCACCACCGAGCCACGCCCCGACGAGCAGCTCGAAGCGCTCACCCTGGCCGTCGCGGCCGACCTGCCCGTGCTGCTCTGGGGCGAGCCGGGCATCGGCAAGACCGCGGCCCTGACGCAGCTGGCCACGTCCCTGGCCCTGCCGCTGACTACCGTGATCGCCAGCGTCCACGAGCCGTCGGACTTCTCCGGGCTGCCGATCGTGGGCGACGACCCGGCGGTGCAGGGAGTACCGATGGCGCCGCCGCAGTGGGCCGTGGAGCTCGTCCGGGCCGGGCGGGGCCTGCTTTTCCTTGACGAACTCTCCACCGCCACCCCGGCCGTTCAGGCCGCGCTGCTCCGGGTCGTCCTGGAGCGGAGGGTGGGCGCGCTGCAACTGCCGCCGGGGGTAAGGATCGTGGCTGCGGCCAATCCGCGCGCGTCGGCGGCGGACGGGTGGGAGCTGAGCCCGCCGCTGGCCAACCGGTTCGTGCATCTCCACTGGGTGCACGACCGGGAGGTGGTGGTGCGTGGGCTGGGCGGGGTCTGGCCCCGGGCGGAGCTGCCCCGGCTGGTGCCCGAGCGGGTGCCGGAGGCGGTGGCTTTCTCCCGGCGCGCGGTCTGCGGCTTCCTCAAGGCCCGGCCGACGCTGATCCACCGGCTGCCGAGCAGCGAGACACGGCGCGGCGGTGCCTGGCCCTCGCCTCGGAGCTGGGAGGCAGCGTTGACCCTGCTGGCGTTCGGCACGGCCGCCTCCGTCTCCCGGGAGGTGCTCGCGCTGCTGGTGCGGGGCGCGGTGGGAGACGGGCCGGGGCTCGAACTCCTCGCGCATCTGGACCGGATGGACCTGCCGGACCCGGAGTCGCTGCTGGCCGATCCGGCCTCGGCCGAGCTGCCGGTGCGGGGCGATCTGCGTCAGGCGGCGCTGGAGGCGGTGGTGGCGGCCGTCGGGGCGCGGCCGCAGCGGGACCGGTGGGAGGCGGGCTGGGCGGTGCTGGTCCGGGCGCTGGAGACCGGTGCCCCGGACCTGGTGGTCGCCCCGGCCACGGCGCTGGCCGCGCTGCGGCGCGACGACTGGGAGGTGCCGGACGCGGTGGAGCGGCTGGCCGGGGTGGTCGGTCTCGTCCGGCGGGCGGACCGGTCGGTGGGGCGGGCCGCGGCGGCCGAGGCCGGGCGGGCGACGGGTGGGCGACGATGACGGGGGCCGCGAAGCGCCCGGGGCCGCGCCCGGTGCCGCACCCGATGTCCCCGCTCTCGCCGCCTCGCCCGGTGCGGGCCACCGTGCCGGGGCCGGTCGTCTCCGGCGGGCCGGACGACGGGCCCGGGCTCCCGCTGGACATGGAGAAGTTGCTGTCCGCCCGGCTGCACGCGGTGAAGGTCCGCCCCTACCTGGCCGACGCGCTCTTCGCGCTGCATGTGGTGGAGGACCGGTCGGTGCCGACGATGGCGGTGGACGCGCACTGGCGCTGCTACGTCTCCCCCGGCTTCGTGGCGCGCACCCCGGTGGAGGAGTTGGCGGGCGTCTGGGTGCACGAGGTCTCCCATCTGCTCCGGGACCACCACGGGCGGGGCGAGCGGTATGCGCGGGAGCAGGAGGAGGACGGGCCGGGCGAGCGGCTGCGGCGCAACATCGCCGCCGACTTCGAGATCAACGACGACATCTACGGTGACGGTCTGCCCCAGCCCTTCGGGGCGGTGCGGCCGTCGCTGCTGCGGCTGCCCGACGGGCTGCTGATGGAGGAGTACCTGCGGACGGCGTCGATGGCCGGACTCGCCGCGGACCTGGCCTGGCTGGACTGCGGCAGCGGTGCCGACGGGCACGGCCGGCCCTGGGAGCTGGGGCCGGCCGGGGCACACGGGCTGAGCAGACAGCAGCGGGACGCGGTCCGCTTCCGGGTCGCCGAGGGGATCAAGGGACGGCCGGGCGACGCACCGGAAGGGTGGCGCCGGTGGGCGGACGAGGCGTTCCATCCACCGCAGCCGTGGAGGCAGTTGCTGGGGGCGGCGGTCCGGTCGGCGGCGGGTGCGCCCGGAGTGGGCGAGGACCACAGCTACCGGCGGCCGTCTCGACGCTCGGCCGGAGTCCCCCGGGTGCTGCTGCCGAGCCTGCGGCGTACCCCGCCCCGGGTCTGCATCGTGATCGACACCTCCGGGTCGGTGAGCGATGCCGAGCTGGGCAGCGCGCTGCTGGAGGTGGCGGCGATCTCGCGGGCGGTGGGCGGGCGGCGCGACCTGGTCTCGGTGATCTCCTGCGACGCGGCGGCCGGGGTCGTCGTTCCGCTCTGCCGTGCCGAGAACCTGGAACTGGTCGGCGGCGGGGGAACGGATCTGCGCTCCGGTTTCGCCCGGGCGCTCCGCTCCCAGCCCCGCCCCGATGTGATCGTCGCCCTGACGGACGGCCAGACACCTTGGCCCTCCGCACAGCCGCCCTGCCGCACCGTTGTCGGTCTCTTCCCCCGTCCTGCCTGCGCCGCGGACGAGGAGGACCCCGACTATGTGCCGGACACTCCGCCGCCCTGGGCGCGTGTCGTCACCATCGGCTGAGGAGGCACAGTGACGCGGCGTCGCCACCGGCCACGAAACGACCGCGACCGTCCAGCCGACCGGACTTCGCAGATCCGCCATCTCCGTCTGGTCCGCCTGCTGATCCGCACGGAACCGCCTATCCGAGCTCCAGGGTGGTCACCCCGTACACGCGCTCCCCGGCGAAGGGCCTGACCGGGCCCGTGTACATGCGGGCCGTCTCGAAGGAGGGGCTGAGCCCGGCGCGTTCGGCCAGGGCGACGGCCGCCGCGTGCGACTCGGGGACGTCGATGGCGATCTCCCGGCCGGCCGCCTCGACGGACAGCGCGGCGAACAGCGCGTCGGCGTCCTCCGGGGTGTCGGCGAACAACGGGCCGATGCGCAGACCGTCGCGGGCGGGGCGGATCACCGCGTACCCGGTGAGGCGGCCGTCCTCGACCCGGACGAAGACTCGGTGGCCCGCGGTGGTCAGCCAGTGCTCCAGGAAACGGGGGCGGTCGGCCGGGTAGCAGGCGCTGTCGTACTCCGCGACGGCGTCAAGGTCGTCCTTGTCCGCAGGGCGCACCCCGGGGGCCGCCTCCGCGGTGGGGGCGGCACCGCCGAAGCGCACGGTGCGGTGGGCGAACACGAAGCCGGAGCGGCGATAGTTGGCCTGCTGGTCGACGACTCCGTCGAGGCCGACCGTGCGACCGCCGGCGTGGGCGAGGGCCGTCTTCCAGGTGGTGAGCCCCAGGCCACTGCCACGCAGGTCGGGTCGCACCAGGTAGAAGCCGAGAAAAGCGTAGTCGGCGCCGTAGTTGACGACGGAGATCGCCGAGACGGGCTCGTCGCCGCGCCGGCCGATGAAGAAGCCCTCGGGGTCCTGGGCGAAGAAGGCCTGGCCGTCGGAGAGCCCCGGGTTCCAGCCCTCGTCCGCCGCCCAGCCGGTGACCACCGGCCAGTCGTCGAGGGTGGCCCGGGTGACGACGAGGTCTTCGGGACCCGCAGAGGTCATCGTTGCGCTCCATTCCGTGGGGGGCCGCGGGCCATGATCGGCCACGCCGACAGATCCTTCCCGATCTCCCCGTCGCGCACCATCCGGTGTCCGGCCGTTCCGAACTCGCCGCGCCGAGCACGCCGTTGAGAAACACGGTCCTACGGAAATGGGATTCGCGGGGCGATGCCACGGCGGCTTCGCCCCGTACCGCGTTCGGTCGACCCGAGGGTCCCGCCGGCCGATCGCCGGCGGGACCCTCCTCGACGCGCGGGCCGAGGTCGGCTCAGCGGACCGATCCCGGCCGGAACCGGCGGTACAGCACAGTCCCGCCCAGTAGCAGCGCCGCACCCCCCGCGAGCGCGGGCACGGTCGCGTCCGCGCCCGTGTGCGCAAGGGCCACAACCGTGCGCGGCATGGGGCGCGGCTGCGTGTGTGCCCTCGGCACGACGGGCCGCGGGGCGGGGCGGTGGGTGCTCGACGTGTTCGTGGACCTGTTGCCGGTGGCCGCGTTGCCGACGGCGGCCACACCGATCGTGTTGCCCGTGACGTTCACCGGAACGTGCACCGGCAACTGCACGCTGTTTCCGGCGAGCAGGCCCGGGGATCCCTTGCCACCGCCGATCGCGGTGGCGCCGCCCCGGGAAAGGGTCCCCGGCCGTGGGCCGGTCGTGCGCGCGCCCTGGTTCACACACCTGTTGCCCGCGGCCGGGTTCAGGAGCCCGACCACCGACACGGTGTTGCCGCACACATTGACCGGAACGTCAACCGGGAGCTGAACGGTGCTGCCGGAGATCAGTCCGGGCGAACCCACCGCGGTGCCGTCCGCCGCGGAGTCCGCATGCGCCGGCATCGCCACAGCCAGCGCCCCCGAGGCGGCGGCCGCAGCGATCAAACCATTCCGGGTAACCCGTTTCATAGGTTTCCCTGCCTTCCAGACTTGGTCGCGAGCAGTCGCTCGCACCCCGTAAAACGCAGACGAACCATCCGAGTTATGGCTTATCTGCCTTTCACTCCATCGAGTGGCAGGACGGCCTGGACCGACAGCGGGGCCGTACCGCCCGCGTAGCCGCAGGCCACGGCACGTCCGCCGGTCCCGGCCGCCCGGGAGGCGTGCCCGCGGGGGCCCGCCTATCGTGATCGGAGGGCCGTCGCCGGATCCGCAGCCGGGGCGTCCCCGGAGGCGCCGATGCTGTCCACGCCCACACGCCCCGCCATAGCCGCGGCGGCGGCCACGACCGCGGTACTGGCTCTACTGGGAGCCGCTCTGCCCTCGGTCGCGGCCGACCGCCAGCCCGATCTGTCCCGTTTCTACCACCAGAGGATCACGTGGTCGGCGTGCAAGGGCGAAGGGATGCCACCGGACCTCGAATGCGGCACGGTGACAGTCCCCCTCGACTACGCGAGGCCCGACACCGGAACGCTCGACCTGGCAATGGCCCGCTACCGTGCCACGGCCCACTCGCGCGGTTCCGTGCTGCTGAACTTCGGCGGTCCGGGCGGCGCCGGCGTCCCGGTGCTGGCGGTGGCGGGCAAGGACTTCATGCCCCTGACGAACGGCTACGACGTGGTGACGTTCGACCCTCGCGGGGTCGGCCGGTCCTCACCCGTCAGCTGCGGCCAGGGCACGGACGAGGACACGGACACGGCAACCGCTCCCGCCGGTGAGAGCGACCCGCGGGCCGCGCTCGAACAGATGCGCAAGACGGCCGAGCAGTGCGCCAAGCACTCCGGGCCGGTGCTGCCGTACATGGGGACCATCAACGCGTCGCGTGACCTGGACGTGATGCGCCAGGCCCTCGGCGACAAGAAGCTGAACTACCTCGGCTTCTCCTACGGCACACGCCTCGGCGCGGTGTACGCGGCCCAGTTCCCCGACAAGGTGGGCCGTATGGCCCTCGACGGGGTGGACACGCTCACCGAACCCCTGACCGAGCAGGGGCTGGCCGGCGCGCAGGGGCAGCAGATCGCGCTCGAGGACTTCCTCGGCTGGTGCGCCAAGGACCTGGGGTGCCCGTTCGGCCCGGACACCCGTTCGGCCGGAAATCAGGTCCTGCAGCTCGTCAGGACGCTGGACCAGGAGCCGGTGCCGACCCCTCTCGGACTGCCGTTCTCCGGGCAGGACCTGGTCGGCGCGATCGGGCAGGGTCTCGTCAGCAAGCAGCTGTGGCCCCTGCTGGAGCAGGCCTTGTCCCAGCTGGTGGAGCTGGGCGATCCCACCGGGATGATGCGCTTCCTGGGCCCCGGCGTGGCGTATCCCTCTGCCACGCGTGCGGGTGGCGCCCTCGTCGACCCGGAGGACGTGCCGCTCGACAACCTGGTGGCCGCGCTGATGGCCGTCAACTGCGCCGACGACCCGGACCGGCCGAGCGCCGACAAGATCACCGGGGACCTGGCCCGGCTGCGCGGCGAGTACGAGGAGGCCTCCCCGGTATTCGGGCGGTACCGGCTCACCGAGGTGCTGATGTGCTACGGACGCCCCAAGGGCACCGACTTCATCCGCGAGAAGGTGAAGAACGTGCGCACCCCGAAGATGCTGCTCGTCGGCACGCGCGGGGATCCGGCGACGCCGTACCGCTGGACCATGGAAACCGCCCGGCGCCTCGGCTCCTCGGCGGTGGTCCTCGACAACAGGGACGACGGCCACACCGGGTACGCGGACTCCCGGTGCGTCCGCGAGAAGGTCGACTCCTTCCTCCTGGACGGCTCCCTGCCGGCCAACGGCAGCTCGTGCGGACCGGACCGGTCGGATTGAGCCGCTGACGCCGGGCCCGGACGGCGCCCGGCGTCAAGTGGTGAAGGACAGCTGCGGGGCGTAGAGGTCCATCCAGAGAGCGAGGTCCAGGGTGCGTTCGAGGCCGCGCCGCGAGGCCTGCGTGATCTGCGGCGCCGCGTGATGGGCGGCCCGGTGCACCCGTTCCCGGTCGACCAGATCGAACACGCGGTGGGAGGGCTGGGCCAGAAGGTCCCTGACGTGTTCCTGGAGGGCGACCGCGTACTGCGGGTCCTGGGTGGAGGGGTAGGGGCTCTTGACCCTGTCGTACACGGATTTCGGGAGCAGATCGGCGGTCGCCTCTCTGAGCAGGCTCTTCTCCCTGCCGTCGAAGGACTTCAGCGACCAGGGGGTGTTGTAGACGTACTCGACGAGCCGGTGGTCGCAGTACGGCACCCGCACCTCAAGGCCCACCGCCATGCTCGTGCGGTCCTTGCGGTCGAGCAGGACGCGCACGAACCGGGTCAGGTGGAGGTGGCAGATCTGCCGCATCCGGTACTCGAAGTCGCTCTCGCCTTCCAGGCGCACGATCTCGGAGACCGCCGTACGGTAGCTGTCGGCCACGTAGGACTTCAGGTCCAGTGCGTCGGTCAGGTCGGTGCGCAGGACCTCGGTCTCGTCCCCGAAGTACTGCTGGAAGTGGACCAGCCAGGGAAAGGTGTCGGCGCGCCGGGCGTCCTCGTCGAAGAACTGCTGGTAGCCGCCGAAGACCTCGTCGGCGGACTCTCCGGACAGCGCGACCGTGGAGTGCTCGCGGATCGCCCGGAAGAGCAGGTAGAGCGAGGTGTCCAGGTCGCCGAGGCCCACGGGCAGGTCGCGCGCCCGGATGACCTTCGCCCGAACTTCGAGGTCGGCGAGGGACAGCGCGTCCAGGATGATGTCCTGGTGCTCGGTGTCCCAGGCGCGGGCGACGTCGTGCACGAACGGGCTGTCGGGGGTGGCGCGCAGTTCGTCGGCGACGAAGTGATCGGTCTGCCCCACGAAGTCCACCGCGAAGCTGCGCACCTTCTCCCCCTGCCTGGCCAGCTGCTGGGCGGCGAGGGCGGTCATCGCGGACGAGTCCAGGCCGCCGGACAGAAGCGTGCAGCGGGGCACGTCGGCGACCAGCTGGCGGCGCACGACGTCCTCGAGCAGCGAGCGGACGGTGGCGACGGAGGCCTCGCGGTCGTCGGTGTGCGGCCGGGTCTCCAGCTTCCAGTAGACGCGTCGGTGCAGGCCCTCGCGGTCGACGGTGACGACGGTGCCCGGCTCGAGCTCGTGCATGCCGTCCCACACGGCGTGTCCGGGCGTCTTGACCATGACGAACAGTTCCCGCAGTCCGTCGATGCCGACCCGGGCGGGGGCCAGCGGGTTGGCGAGGATCGCCTTGGGTTCGGAGCCGAAGAGGACGCCGTCGGAGGTCGGGAAGTAGTAGAAGGGCTTGATGCCCATACGGTCGCGGATCATCACGAGCTTTTCGTGGCGGCCGTCCCACACCGCGAAGGCGTACATGCCGTTCAGCCGTTCCGCGACCATCTCGCCCCAGGCGAGGTAGCCGCGCAGCACGACCTCGGTGTCGGAGTCGGTCGTGAAGCGGTGGCCGAGGCGGGTCAGCTCGCGGCGCAGTTCGGTGAAGTTGTACGCCTCCCCCGAGTACACGAGCACGACGGTGCCGTCGGGGGTCTTCGCGGTCATCGGCTGGCGCCCGCCGGGCAGGTCGATGATCGCGAGTCTGCGGTGGCCGAGGGCCGCGGGTCCTTCGGCCCAGGTGCCCCGGGCGTCGGGGCCCCGGCAGGCCATGGTCGCGGTCATCGTGTCCAGGGTCGCGCCCTCGGTCCGCAGATCACGGTCGTAGGAGATCCATCCCGTGATGCCGCACATGTGTCACCTCCGCGCAGGTATTCCAGGGACAATGCCTTTCACCTGCGGTTTCTCGGAATCTCGACCGCTCCCGGCAATCCGTTGTATCGAGCAGCCATATGACGAGGGTGTGCCATGTACGGCCCGCGGGCAACGCGTCCGTAGTCCGACCGGCCCATGCCTCATCACTCCGGCGGCACTGCGGCATTCGGGCACGTCCTTGCGGCCTGCGTCGGGCCGCACTCCAGGTGCGGGGCGGCCCGGTCCGTCGAGAGGCCGCACCGGGCCGTCCCACGCGGGACGACGCGAGGCCGGGCCGCCCGGCACAGCGCGCGGTGCTCCAGGCGAACCGGCCCCGGCATGCTCATGAGGGGAAGCACCGCGTGACGGCCCGCAGCGATGACGGCCACCACCTCGACGTCTGGGCAGCGCCAGCGCACGCCGCCTCTGAGGGGCGGACGTCCGGCGGTCTACCCTGCGCAGGGACGATCAGCGCAGAGGGAGGCGGCTCATGGGCGACCTGTTGGGCGTGGCGGTACTGGGTGCGGGGCACATGGGCGCCGACCATATACGCCGACTGGACCGTGTGGTGAGCGGTGCGAGAGTCGTGGCCGTGGCGGAGCCCGAGACGGATCGCGCCAAGGAGGCCACGGCGGGCATCGACGGTGTCGTCGTGCACTCCGAGCCGGCTGCCGCGCTCGACGCCCCGGGCGTCGAGGCCGTGCTCATCGCCTCGCCCGGGCCGGCGCACGAGGAGGCGCTGCTCGAGGCCTTCGCACGAGGGCTGCCGGTGCTGTGCGAGAAGCCGCTGGCGCCCGACGCGGCCGGGGCACTGCGGGTGGTGGAGGCGGAGGCGCGGCTCGGGCGGCGGCTCGCGCAGGTCGGGTTCATGCGCCGCTACGACGCCGAGTACATGCGCCTGAAGTCGCTGCTCGACAGCGGCCGGCTGGGCTGGCCGCTGATGCTGCACTGCACGCACCGCAATGTGTCGTCACCGTCGCACTTCACCACGGCCATGCTGATCAACAGCTCCGTCTCGCATGAGATCGACGCGGCCCGCTGGCTGCTGGACCAGGAGCTCACCGCGGTGACCGTGCTGCGTCCGCGGGCGTCCTCGAACGCCCCGGAAGGCCTGCTGGATCCCCAGTTCGTCGTGTTCGAGACCTCGGGCGGGACCGTCGTCGACGTGGAGATCTTCGTCAACTCGGGCTTCGGCTACCAGGTCCGCTGCGAGGCCGTCTGCGAGTGCGGCAGCGCCAGGATCGGGGACGGCCACACCATGGTCGTCACGGCCGGGGGCGGTGCGTGCGAGGAGGTCCCACAGGACTACCTCGTACGGTTCGCGGCCGCCTACGACCGCGAGGTGCAGGCCTGGGTCGACGCCACCAGGAAGGGCCTGGTGACCGGCCCCTCGGTATGGGACGGCTACGCGGCCGCGGCGGTCGCCGAGGCCGGTGTCCGGGCCCAGCGGAGCGGCGCCCGGGAGACCGTCGGCCTGGCCGCACGGCCGGAGCTGTACGAGCGGGCGTAGCGGTCGAACGCACGGCCGGTGAACGCGCACCTGAGCGGCTTCCCGCCCATCCCCCGGGCCCCTCAAGTCACGTACATCTCCTACGACTTGGCGGGCCTGGGCACGTCCTCCGAGCGGGGTCCGGACGCACTCCACCGGGCCTGTGGCATATGCCATAAGCACCACCGGATCGTGTGTTGCCAAATCCCTTACACGGCGTCGCGGGCTGTGCAAGAGTCGTAACGGTCCCTCCGTCAGCCTTGGTCGAACCGTCCCCGCATCGGAGCGCGTCATGCCACCCCATCTCTCCGCGGACCGCCCCGCCGCCCAGCCACCCCGGCCCGGCACCGTCGATGCGCTCATCTCTCAGACACGGCGACTGCGCGGCGAGGTGGACGCCGTACGGCGGGAGGCGCCCGAGGACGGCTCGGACCCGGAGGGACGCTGGCAGCGCGCGCTGTGCGATCTGGCGTTGCACCAACTGAGCGATCTGGACGAGCACTTGGCGCAGCTACGGGACGGTCCGCCGCCCGTGGCCGCCGAACCGGCCGACGCTCCGGACCTGTCCGAGTCGCCCCCCGGCGACTCACTGCTCAGCCGGGTCGGCAGCGCCGAATGGAACCTGCTGAGGGACGAGGCGAGTTGGTCGGGCGAGCTGTACCAGATCCTCGGCCGGGACCCCTCGGCCCCGGCGCTGAGCCTCGACGAACTTCCCTCATTGGTGCACGACGAGGACCGTGCGTTGCTGACGGGGATAGTGACGGACTGCCTGATCGACGGCAAGCCCATCGACGGCGAGTTCCGGATCCGGCGCCCCGACGGCGAGGTGCGGACCGTGCACATGATGGGCGAGCCCGTGCTCGACGCGGACGGGAGCACCGCCCAGATGTGGGCCGTACTGCGGGACGTCAGCGAACTGCGCCGGCACCGGCGGGCCGTACACGAGACCCGTGACTCGCTGCGACGCCACCGGGACCACACGCAGACCGAGCATCGGCTCGCGGTCGAGTTGCAGGAGGCCGTGCTGCCGCCGTGGCGCGGATCCCTGCGGCTCCCGCGGCAGGGCCCCGGAACCCTGGATCTGGCCGCCCGCTATCTGCCGTTGTCCTCGACCGCGCCCATCGGCGGGGACTGGTACGACGCACTCGAACTGCCCGGCGGCGACACGCTGCTCAGCGTCGGTGATCTCACCGGCCGCGGGGTGAGCGTGGCTTCCGGCATGGCGACGCTGCTCGGCGCCCTGCGGGGCATGGCGATGGCGGGCACCGAACCCGGCCGGCTGCTGGGCTGGCTGAACCAGCTGCTCGACGCCTCGGTCCAGCCGGCCCTGGGCAGCGCCGTGTGCTGCCGCTACCGGCCCGCGACACGCACCCTGAGCTGGGCGCAGGCAGGACACCCCGCCCCGCTGCTGTTCCGCGACGGGACGGGGCGCATGCCGGCGGCGCCGGACGGCGTGCTGCTCGGGGCGACCTCGGGAGCCTCCTACGGACAGGCCGAAGAAACCCTCAGGGAAGGCGACCTGCTGCTCCTGCACACCGACGGGCTGGTCCCACGACACAGTGGCACGGATGCCGTCCAGAGGCTGCTCGACCTGGCTCCGCGCTTCCACGAAGCCCGCACGGCCCAGGAGTGCGTACGGACCGTCGTGGAGGAGTTCGGCGAGTGCGAGCGCGAGGACGACGCCTGCGTCCTCATCGCCAGGGTCGTGTCCTGACGAACAGAGTCAGCGCCCCGGGGAGCCACTCCCGATGGACACCGGCACCGGTCCCCCGCACGCCTGTGCGGAGTCGCCGCCTTTGGATCACGCCTGCGCGGAGTCGCTGCCCTTCGACTTCAACAGGCCCTTGGGCAGGGCGACTTTGATCTCCTCACGCAGATCCTGGATCTTCGGGTAGCTGGAGTAATGCGCGGTGAGCCGGTACATCTCCCGGAGCCTGTCCCAGGTGCGGTGGGAGGAGTTGGCTCCCATCGACGTCAGGGCGAGGCGTGCGTACCGGTCGGCCTGTTCCGGGTCGTCCGCGATGAAGCACGCGGACGCGAGGGAGATGTGGTCGAAGATGTTCGACCGCTCCCGACCGGAACCACGCAGCTGCAGCGCCTCCTTGGCGTGGCGCTGCGCGATGGCGGCGGCACCCGGCTCGTGTTCGGCGAGGGTGCGGTAGGCCAGGGCCTGCATCCCGTGCAGGTCCGCCTCGTCGAACATCTGCATCCAGCTCGGCGGGGGCACGTCCCCCCGGTCCGAGACGAACAGGTCTTCCGCCTCGCCGAGGGTGCGCCGCATGGCCTGCCCCTTGCCCATCGACGCCTGTGCCCAGGCCTCGATGGTGCAGAGCATGGCCTGGGTGCGCGGCAGCACCTGGTCGCCGGAGCCGGACTTGGCGAGCTGCATCAGGTCGAGCGCGTCGTCGGGCCGGCCGAGGTGCACCATCTGACGGGCGGCGCGGGAGAGAGCCTCCCCGGCACGGGGCCGGTCGCCGCCCTCATGGGCCGCATGGGCGGCGATGACGAAGTACTTCTGTGCTGTGGGCTCCAGGCCGACGTCGTGCGACATCCACCCGGCCAGGACGGCGAGGTTGGCGGCGACGCCCCACAGGCGGCGCTGCAGATGATCGGGGTGGTGGTAGGAGAGCATGCCTCCCACCTCGTTGAGCTGTCCCACGACAGCCTTGCGCTGCAGCCCACCACCGCGGGCCGCGTCCCAGGCCCGGAACACCTCGACCGAGCGCTCCAGCTCCTCGATCTCCTGCGATCCGATGGGGGCGGCCTCATAGCGGTCGTACCCAGCGGGGTCGGCGTGCAGGGGATCGTCGAAGCGGGGAGCGTCGGCCGCGAGAGCCGGATCGGTGCGCAGCCAGTCGTGCATGGCGCTGCTGAGTGCGGATCCTGCGGCGAGCGCGGCACCCGCGCCCACCAAGCCGCGTCGGTTGAGCATGAGGTCCATTCCCGTGAATTCGGTGAGGACCGCAGCAGTCCGCTCGGGCGCCCACGGCACTCCGTCGGGGTTCTTCGCATCCCCGTCGTCACGCCGCTTCCCCGCGCGCCCGTGCCGGACCAGACCGAGGTCCTCGATGGTCACGACACGGCCGAGTCGCTCGGTGAACAGCGCCGCCAGCACCCGCGGCACCGGATCGCGCGGGATCTCTCCCATGTCGATCCAACGCCGCACCCGCGAGGTGTCGGTCGACAGCTGGGGGTGACCCATGGCCGCCGCCTGCCGGTTGACCATCCTCGCGAGCTCGCCTTTGGACCATCCGGCCAGGCCGAACAGGTCCGCGAGCCGGGTGTTGGGTTGTCTGCTCACGTCAAGCCCCCAGGTTCTCGGCTGAGTTGACAGTAGCCCGCTGTCAGTTGCTCCGGGACTATTCGCCACGGTTCGCCAGGGTGCGCCAGATGGTGTGCCAGGGGCCCACGGGTGTCAGGTAGGAACGCGCCACCCCGACCCGGTCGCCGCAGAAACACTCCCCAGGGTGCAACGAGGACGGCCGGGGCGGGTGGCGCAGAATTCGAAGGCACACGAAGGGATCTGTATCGACCATGTACGCAGCATCGTCCTCCGTGTCCGCCCCGCCCCGGCCGCTGCGCCCCCGCCCGGGCACCGGCGGCCCCTACCTCGACCCCGCGCGAACCGCGGCCCCGGTGCTCGGCGCTGGCAGGGCGCGGCGCGTACCGGGGGTCGGCACTCAACCGCTCAGCGGGAGAATCGACTTGTCGGGCCCCCAGGGCGCGCAGCTGCGCGCGGCGATCGCTTCGGTGCATCGCATCTGTCCGGAGTTCACTCCGGTACAGGTGCTGCGCCGAAGCGGGCGCTCCGTGCTCGTCGTCGGCACGACGGGGCGCACCACGGCCGTAGCCAAATGCTTACTCGACCACTCCCCGATCTGGGCCGAGCGCAGCCGGCACGAAATAGCGGCATACCGCTCGTTCGTCCGGCACCGGCCGCCGGTGCGGGTGCCCCGGCTGATCGCGGCGGACCCGGACAACTGCACACTGGTGATCGAGCGGATGCCGGGCCGGGTGGCCGCGTTGCAGCGGCATCCGGCGGAAGCGCCACCGCGTGCGGACATCCGCGCGGCGCTGGGCGCGATCTGCCGGCTGAACGCCTGGCGACCCCCGGCGGGGACGTTCGACGCCCCGCTGGACTACGCGGAGCGGATCTCGCGCTTCCATGACCTGGGGCTCCTCACCGACCGGGACATGGGTGATCTGCAGAAGCTGCTGCACGGCATCGCCCACGCGGCGGGCCGGCAGGGCATGGGCCAGTTCTGTCACGGCGACGCCCTCCTGTCGAACATCCTGCTGTCACCGACGGGTCCCGTGCTGGTGGACTGGGAGCACGCGGGCTGGTACCTGCCCGGGTACGACCTGGCCACGCTGTGGGCGGTCCTCGGGGACGCTCCGGGGGCGCGGCGCCAGATCAGCCAGATCGCGCAGTCCGCGGGACCGGCCTCACGCGATGCCTTCCTGGTGAACCTGATGCTCGTGCTCACCCGGGAGATCCGTACCTACGAGACGGCCGTGCAGCGCTCGATGCACGACACGACCCCCGCGGCACCGGGAGTGGCCCAGCCTGGTGCTGCGCCGTCCGGCGAGGAACAGCGGCTGCTGCTGCGGCGGTTGCACGACGACTGCCAGCTGGCCCGACGGGCCATACGAGCGGCGGTCGGCACTCGCTGAAGGGGATGGCGGTCCGCGGTGTACTCGCGACAGCGGGGCACCGCGGGCCTTCGTCGTGTCCGGGCCTGCCCGCCCAGATGTCGTCCGGGACTGGCCCGTTCGGGTCATTGGTCCACTCCACTGACGCCCCGCAGGCCGCGTCATCGCCGTCACGAAAGTCCACTCCACCGCCGTTGACAAAGCAAATCGCCTGTCCCTGGGCGTGATTGACGGATCGTCCAAGAGCCGGTACCACTGACGCACGTTCGGCCCCCGCACGCCCCACAGCGCCCGACCGTCTCAGGAGGCTGCCTTGCGCGGATCCGCCACCGACCCCCACACCCCCGCCCGGCACAGACGCACCCGCAGGATCGGGGTCGCCGTCGCCTCGGCGGCTCTGCTGCTGCCGCTGACGGGTGCCGCCCCGGCCCCCGAGCGCAGTGCTCCGTCCGGCCTGCAGAACGCCTTCGCCGCGGCGTCCGCCGAGTACCACGTGCCGCAGAACGTGCTGCTCGGCGTGTCCTACCTCCAGTCCCGCTGGGACACGCACGGCGGTGCGCCCAGCGTCTCGGGTGGATACGGCCCGATGCACCTCACCGATGCCCGCACCGCGATCACCGCGGCGGAGCACCACAGCGAGGGCACGGAGGACGCCCGCGGCGACCAGGCCCGCGGCGCCCTGCGGCCCACCACGACGGTCCCGGCGCAGACCGAGCTGCCGGCCCGGCTGAAGACCCTGACCAAGGCCGCCGCGCTCACCGGTATCCCGGCCGCGCGGCTGCGCACCGACCCGGCGGCGAACATCGCGGGCGGCGCCGCGCTGCTCGCCGCCGCCCAGCAACACCTCGGCGAGCCGCTCGGCGGCGACCCGGCCGACTGGTACGGGGCGGTGGCGGAGTTCTCTGGAGCGGACGACAGGGCGACGGCCGCCGCGTACGCCGATGACGTCTTCCAGGTGATGCGCGAGGGCGAGCGGCGCACCACGGACCTGGGACAGAGCGTGGCGCTGGCCGGACAGCCCGGGCTGGCGCCTGACACCGCGCAGTTGGGGCGCACCGGGCTGCGCGCCGGCGACGCGGACGGGACGGAGTGCCCGAGGAGCGTCTCGTGCGAGTGGGTCCCGGCCCCGTACGAGGAGTTCGGCGACCACGACTACGGCAACCACGACCTCGGCGACCGGCCGGACACGCAGAGCATCAAGTACATCGTCATCCACGACACGGAAGGCCAGTGGGACGGCGTCCTGAAGCTCATCCAGGACCCGACCTATGTGTCGTGGAACTACACCGTGCGCTCCACGGACGGTCTGATCGCCCAGCATGTGAAGGCCAAGGACGTGGCCTGGCACGCGGGCAACTGGTACGTCAACGCCAAGTCGATCGGCATCGAGCACGAGGGCTTCCTCGCCGCTCCGGACGCCTGGTACACGGAGGCGATGTACCGCTCGTCGGCACGGCTGGTGAGATACCTCGCCGGCAAGTACCGCATCCCGCTGGACCGGCAGCACATTCTCGGGCACGACAACGTGCCTGGTCCGACGACCTCGACGATCCCCGGGATGCACACGGACCCGGGCCCGTACTGGGACTGGCAGCACTACTTCGAGCTGCTCGGCAGGCCGTTCCACACCACGGCCGGGCCCTGGGGCGGCCTGGTGACGATCCTGCCGGACTACTCCGCGAACCAGCCGGAGTACACGGGCTGCACCACCTCGGGCCAGCCGTGCGCAGCGCACGGTTCGAGCGAGGTCCGGCTGTACAGCGCACCCGACGAAAGCTCGCCGCTGATCAAGGACATCGGTCTGTACCCGAAGGGCGACGCCTCGACGATCGATGTGAACGACGTGGCCTCACGCGTCTCCACCGGTCAGCGGTACGCCGTGGCGGAGCGTGCCGGGGACTGGACGGCGATCTGGTATCTGGGCCAGAAGGCCTGGTTCCGCAACCCGCGGGGCCAGCGGACGGCGGTGAACGCGTCCGGTCTGGTGGTGACGCCCAAGGACGGGCTCACGGACATCCCTGTGTATGGCAGGGCGTACCCCGAGAAGGAGGCGTATCCCGAGGGCGTGCCCGTTCAGTCGGTCTCACCGCTGCCGTACAGGCTGCCCGCCGGCCAGCGGTATGTGATCGGCGACGAAGTGCCGGGTGAGTACTACTACGCGGTCACCTTCACGACGGACTCGCACCGGGTCGTGATCGGCAAGGACCTCTACTACGAGATCCAGTTCGGCCACCGGGTGGAGTTCGTCCGGGCGGCGGATGTGCAGGTGATGCCGTCGGCGTCGTAATGCGCGCCGAAGGGCCGGGCTCCGTGGAGCCCGGCCCTTCGGGTGTGTCCATCGTCAGCCCTGCTGGAACAGCTCCGCCGGCAGCGGTTTCAGCAGTGCGTACAGATCGTCGGTGATGGGGCGGTCCCAGGCGGCGATGGTCACCAGGACATGGTCACTGCGGTCGAACTGCACGCAGGAGATCCGGCTCTCGGAGAGCTTGAGGCGGCGCACGATGAGCAGGTTGTCGCCCTGCATCACCGGGATGTCCTCGCTCCCGACGACCGTGACCTCCTCGTCGTTCTCCAGCGCGAGGAGGAGCTGGGCCACCTCGAAGGGGATCTCGCCCTCGGCCACCTCGCGGGCCGGGGAGCCCTCCGGAAGGTTGCCGATGATCATCGCCGGGCCGCGGCCTCCGAACAGGTCGTAGCGCAGGAAGACGCCCTGGCAGCTGCCGTCGGGGGCGGGCAGCAGACCGGCACCGAGGTTGCCCGGCCAGTCCCCCGGATCCATGGCCAGGACATCGAAGTCGGGCCCGGCGGGAGTGGCGCTGCGGCGGCGGAGGAAGGACATGCCGCAATGGTACGTGCCCGAGCGCCGAGGCCGGGCCCCGGCCCGCGCGGTCATGACAACCGCTTCCCGGGCGCCCGCCGATTGGTCGGCGGTGATGTCTCGGCCAGGCGCCGGGCGGCCGGACGTCGTCTGCGTCGCTGATCGTCCCGTCACCCGTCGGTGCGCTCGGGCTCCGCCGCCGACGGGATCACCGCGATGGGGCTCGCCGCGTGGAGCAGCACGGCCTGGGTCACCGAACCGATCATGCGGGCGGGGGCGAGGAGCCGCCGGCGGTGACGGCCGACGACGACCAGTTCGGCGCCCCCGGAGGCCGCGACCAGGTGGCCCGCCGCCCGGCCCGGCGGGGTCGACAGCTCGACCCGCACGCCCGGGTGCCGTTCCCGATGGACCGCGAGCAGTCCGGCGGCCAGGGTCCGGACCTCCTCTTCCACGGCGTCCTCGTCGACGGCCGCGGGTACCGCTTCGCCGGGCGCCGGCCAGACCTCGAGCGGGGTCCAGGGATAGGCGGAGATCACATGCAGCAGGGCGCCGCGACGATCGGCCTCGGCGAAGGCGAAGGCGAGCGTCGCCTCGGCGGGGCTGTCGACGTGCAGGCCGACGACCACCCGCGGACCCGGCGGTACGGACGGCCCTTCGTGTACCTCGCGCCCCAGGCGCGGCACGACGACCACCGGGCAGGCGGCGTCGCGTGCGGCCGCCAGGCTGTTGGAGCCGAGGAGCAGACTGGCGAAGCCGCCACGGCCCCGGGAGCCGAGCACCATCAACTGGGCGGTGATGCCCAGTTCGGGCAGGACGACGGCGGGCGCGCCCTGCAGGGACACGTACTCCACCAGCGGAAGACCGTCCCGGCCCGCCAGCCGCCCCCGGACCTCGTCCAGCACCGGGTCGGCGGCCGGCTCCGGGGCGTCCGCGACCGGGAGGCCGGGCTGCGCCCGCTGCCGTACATGGGCCACGCGCAGCGTCGCCGCGCGCTGTCGTGCGGCGGTCAGCGCCCACTCCAAGGCGGACAGGCTGTCGTCGGATCCGTCGACGGCCGCGACGACCGGCAGAGTGGTCATGGATTCCTCGCATCGGGCACACGCTGTGATCGCTCCGGGGCCAGCCTGACGCAGACAGGACCCCGGCGCGGGTTCAGCGGCGGCGTGTCCGGAAAATCCGGAAGTGGCGAGGACTCACCTCGGCGGGCGGGAGCTCACGTGAGGTCGAACTCTCCCTCCCGCGCCCCCGACACGAACGCGCCCCACTCGGCGGGGGTGAAGATCAGGGAAGGGCTCTCGGGGCGCTCGCTGTTGCGCATCGCGATGAAGCCTTCGACAAAGGCGATCTGGACATCTCCGAGCCCTCGGCTGCTGGAGTGCCAGTCGGCGGTGCTGAGGTCCAGCTCGGGCTTGTCCCAGCCCGCGTACGGCTGCTGCTGGATGGTGCTCTCGGCCACGTCCGTGCTCCTCCCGATTCGTCGTCCGCGGCCAGCCTAGCGATCGCATCCCACTGCCGACAGGTCACGCGAGCGGGATCCCTCAGGAGGTCGGCGGACGGTCGCCCACCAGCCACATGGAGAAGAACTGGGACCCACCGCCGTAGGCGTGCCCGAGCACCCGGCGGGCCCCGTCCACCTGGTGTTCTCCGGCCTGCCCGCGCACCTGGAGCGCCGCCTCCGCGAAGCGGATCAGGCCGGATGCGCCGATGGGGTTGGTGGAGAGCACCCCGCCGGACATGTTGACGGGCAGGTCCCCGTCGAGCTCGGTGACGCCGGACTCGGTGAGCTTCCAGCCCTCCCCCTCCTCGGCGAAACCGAGGTTCTCCAGCCACATGGGCTCGTACCAGGAGAACGGCACGTACATCTCGACCGCGTCTATGTCCCGGCGCGGGTCGGCGATCCCCGCCTGACGGTAGACGTCGGCGGCGCAGTCCCGGCCGGCCCGCGGCGAGACGAAGTCCTTGCCCGCGAAGAGGGTGGGCTCGCTGCGCATCGCACCGCCGAGCATCCACGCGGGCCGCCGGGGCGAACGGGCCGCTCCCGCACGGTCGGTGAGCACCATGGCGCAGGCGCCGTCGGAGGACGGGCAGGTCTCCGAGTAGCGGATCGGGTCCCACAGCATGGGCGAGGCCTGGACCTTCTCCAGGGTGATGTCGTGTTCGTGCAGGTGCGCGTACGGGTTCTTCAGGGCGTTGCGCCGGTCCTTGTACGCGACCAGGGAGCCGACGGTGTCCGGGGCGCCGCTGCGCCGCATGTACGCGCGTACGTGCGGTGCGAAGAAGCCGCCCGCCCCGGCGAGCAGCGGCTGCTGGAACGGGATGGGCAGGGACAGGCCCCACATGGCGTTGGACTCGGACTGCTTCTCGAAGGCCAGGGTGAGCACGGTGCCGTGGACACGTGCCGCGACCAGACCGGCCGCGACCAGCGCGGTGGAGCCGCCCACCGAGCCGGCCGTGTGCACCCTGAGCATGGGTTTGCCGACCGCGCCGAGGGCGTCGGCGAGGTAGAGCTCGGGCATCATGACGCCCTCGAAGAAGTCGGGGGCCTTGCCGATGACCACGGCGTCGATGTCGGCCCAGGTCAACTCCGCGTCCTCGAGGGCACGCCGGCCGGCCTCCCGGACGAGCCCCGCGATGGACACGTCGCGGCGGGCCGCGACGTGCTTGGTCTGGCCGATGCCGATGACGGCCACGGGCTCCCTGCTCATCGCGGGTCTCCTTCCAGTACGGCGACCAGGTTCTGCTGCAGACAGGGGCCGGACGTGGCGTGGGCGAGCGCGCGGTCGGAGGCGCCGCGGTGGATACGGGCGGCAGCCTCACCGATGCGGATCAGCCCGGCGGCCATGACCGGGTTGGCGGCGAGGGCCCCTCCGGAGGGGTTGACGGTGACGCCGTCGCCGAGGCGCAGCGCCTTGCGCAGGATCACCTCCTGCGCGGTGAACGGCGCATGCAACTCGGCCGTGTCCACCGGGCGTTCGAAGGCCCCGGCCCGCTCGGCGGCGAGCCGCGCGGACGGCGAGTCGCTCAGATCGCGCACGCCGAGCGCGTGGGCCTCGATGCGGTGGTCGATCCCTCGGATCCACGCGGGCCGTGCACACAGGTCCCTGGCCCGCTCCCCCGCCGCCAGGACCACGGCGGCGGCACCGTCGCCGATCGGCGGGCAGTCTCCGGTGCGCAGCGGCCGTACCAGGTACTCCCCGTGCGGCACCGGACCCCTCAACTGCGCGTGCGGGTTGGCGGTCGCGTCCGCCCGGCTGCGCGCGGCGATCCCGGCCAGTGCGCGCTCGTCGGTCTCGCCCCCGTCGATGAGCGCCTGGGCCTGAAGCGCGGCCAGCGCCACCGAGTCGGGCCACAGCGGGGCCAGGTAGTAGGGATCGAGCTGTCGGGTGAGGACGTCACGTACGGATCCGGGAGACGACTTGCCGTAGGAGTAGACGAGCGCGGTGTCGGCGTCGCCCGTGAGCAGCTTCGTCCAGGCCTCGTACAGCGCCCAGGCGCCGTCCATCTCGACGTGCGACTCGGAGATCGGCGGCCAGGCGCCCACCCCGTCGAGTGCGAGGGTGAAGGAGAAGGCCCGGCCCGCCAGATAGTCGCTGGAACCGGAGCAGGTGAAGTCGATGTCGGCGGTCCTGAGACCGGTCTGTTCGAGTACGGCGTGCAGCACCGGCATGAGCATCTCCACCTCGGAGAGCTCGTCAGTGGTGCGCCGGTGGTCGGTCTGCGCGAAGGCGACGACGGCGATCTGGCGCGTCACAGCAGCTCCTTGTACGTCTCGTAGTCCGCGTCGGGTTCGCCGGTCGGCCGGTAGTGGGCGGGGTGGCGGCCCCCTTCGGTCCACACCGGCTCGACCCGCAGGCCCATCCGCACCTGGTCGTAGGGGATGCCGCCGATGCGCGCGTGCAGCGCCAGGCCGGCGCCGTCGAGGGCGATGTGCGCGTAGACGTAGGGCACTTCGATGTCGAGGTTCTTCGCCTTGATGTTGACGATGCAGAAGGTGGTGACCGTGCCCCGGGGTCCGACGTCGACCTGCTCGGTCGTGCCGACACCGCAGGTGGGGCAGGCGCCTCGGGGCGGGACGTACACCTTCCGGCACGACGGGCAGCGCTCACCGGTGATCCGCTGTTCGGCCAGGGCGTTGATGTGGGCGGACTGGGCGCGCCCGGGCGTGTAGGTGTAGTCGAGCCGGGCGGGTGCGACGATGCCGCTCACCCGGTCCTCGAACGCGCCGGTGTGACCTGCTGGTTGCTGGGGTTCGCCGTCGTACGGCTCGAAGCAGGCGATGTCGGTGATGGCGCCGGAGCGCTCGGCGGCCCAGCGGACACGGACGCGCATACCGGTGCGGACGGCGTCGGGTCCGGGGGCGTCGAGGGTGTGCAGCAGGGCGGTGTCGGCTCCGTCGAGCCGGACCAGGACCCAGGCGAAGGGCGTGCCGAGGGGCTGGCCGCGGCGCGGGGCGTGGTTCCAGGCCCAGGTGGTGACCGTGCCGGTCGGAGCCACTTCGACGAGGTCGCGGAGTTCGTCGGCGGTGACGGGGTCGTACTCGACGGGCGGGACGAGCGTGCGTCCGTCCGTGGTCTTCACCCCGAGGACCACGCGTTCGCGCAGTCCGGTGAGGAAGGCGCTCTGCATGGGGCCGAGGGAGCGGGTGAAGGGGAACTCGACGACGAGGGGGGCTTTGAGGACTTCGGGCATCCCGGCTGTTCTCCTTCGGAGGTCGGGCGCGCGTGTGTCGCGGGCGGGGGTCAGACGCGCTTGTAGACGGGCGGGCGTTTCTCCGTGAAGGCGCGGGCGCCTTCCTTGGCGTCGGCGGTAGCGAAGATCGGCTGGCCGCGTTCGAGCTCGGCGGCGAGTCCGTCGGTCTCCGTCATCTCGGCGGTCTCGTACACGGACGCCTTGACGGCCTCGACGGCGAGCGGTCCGCAGGCGTTGATCTGCTCGGCGATCCGCAGTGCCGCGGCGAGCGCGGTGCCGTCGGGTACGACATGGCCGATGAGCCCGATGCCGGCCGCCTCCCGCGCCGTGTAGGGGCGTCCGGTGAGCAGCATCTCCAGGGCGTGGGTCCGGGGGATCTGCCGCGGGAGGCGGACCGTCGAGCCACCGACCGGGAAGAGCCCGCGCCTGACCTCGAACAGGCCGAAGGTCGCGGACTCCCCCGCCACCCGGATGTCGGTCCCCTGCAGGATCTCGGTACCGCCCGCCACACACGGACCCTCGACGGCGGCGATCACCGGTTTGCGAGGGCGGTGGTGGCGCAGCATCGCCTTCCAGTGCAGGTCCGGGTCGGCGGCGAGCCGGTCGCGGTACTGCTCGCCTGCCATCCCCTGGCCCGCGAGGGCCTTGAGGTCCATCCCGGCGCAGAACGATCCGCCGGCGCCGGTGAGCACGACCGAGCGGATCGCGTCGTCCGCGTCGGCCTCCATCCAGCCGTCGTAGAGGCCCACCAGCAAGTGCAGCGAAAGCGCGTTCCTGGCCTCCGGCCTGTTGAGCGTGAGCACCAGTGTGGCGCCTTCGCGCTGCACGGTGAGGTGTTCCGTCCCACCCATTGCTTCCTCCCGTCTCCGGAACGAGAACAGGTTGCAGTAGGCGCGGTGCCAGTACAAGAGATTTCTGACAGCTAGTCAGATTTCTTGGTGGGGGCCCTTCACAGTTGCGCGCGCCTTTGCTCTGATGACCGGCGAACCGACGGACGCGCCTTTCTCCGCAATGTCGCCCGGGTCAGGAGGAGTGGTGGAGTACAACCTTGCCGACCTGTTCGAGTCGGTCGTCGATGTGGTTCCGCACCGCGAGGCACTCGTGTACGCCGACCACCCAGGCACGGGCGAGGAGCGCCGTCTCACCTATGCGGCGCTGGACGCGGCCGCCAACCGCATCGGACACCATCTGCTCGACGCCGGGATACGGCCCGGGGAGCATCTGGGACTGCACCTGTACAACGGGATCGAGTACCTGCAGACGGTGCTGGGCTGCCTCAAAGCCCAGATCGTCCCGGTGAACGTGAACTACCGCTACGTCGAGGATGAGTTGGTGTACCTCTACCGGGACGCCGACCTGGCGGCGCTCGTCTTCGACGCGGAATTCGCCGACCGGGTGGCGGCGGCGCTGCCTCGCACGGACAGGCTGCGGCACCTGGTGCGGGTGGGGACCCCCGCGCCGGGAGCCGCCGCCCTGCCCGCCGTGGGCTTCGCCGACGCCGAGGCCGCGGGCGGCCCAGGACGCGGTTTCGCTCCCCGCTCGGGGGACGACCAGTTCATCATCTACACCGGCGGCACGACCGGCATGCCGAAGGGTGTGATGTGGCGCCAGGAGGATCTCTTCTTCTCCGGGCTCGGCGGTGGCGCACCCACCGGCGAGCCGGTGAAGAAGCCGGAGGAGCTGGCCGAGCGGGTCGCGGCGGGCGGCGAGGGCATCACCTTCTTCCCGACCCCGCCGCTGATGCACGGCACCTCGACGCTGACGGCGTTCATCGGCTTCAACTTCGGCCAGCGGATCATGCTCCATCGCAAATTCGTGCCCGAGGAAGTGCTGCGGACCGTCGAGAAGGAGAAGGTCACCAGCATCTCGCTGGTGGGCGACGCGATGCTGCGGCCCCTGATCGACGCGCTCGACGGCCCGCTGCGGGGCACGGACTGCTCGTCCCTGTTCAGCGTGTCCTCGTCGGGGGCCGTCATGTCGGAGACCGTGCGCGCGCAGTTCCAGGCGCTCGTCCCGAACGTCATGCTGCTCAACAACTTCGGGTCGTCGGAGTCCGGCTTCAACGGCACGGCGACCCCGGACTCGGGCCCGGCGAGAGGCTTCCGCATCCGCGTCAACTCCCGTACGTGCGTGGTGGACCCGGTCAGCCGCGAACCGGTCGCGGTCGGCGAGCCGGGCCGCATCGCCCAGCGGGGGCACGTGCCCCTCGGCTACTACAACGACCCGCGGAAAACCGCCGAGACCTTCTTCCAGAAGGACGGCGAGCGCTGGGTGCTGCTCGGCGACATGGCGACGGTCGACGAGGAAGGGGTCATCACGGTCCTCGGCCGCGGCTCGCAGTGCATCAACACCGGTGGGGAGAAGGTGTATCCGGAAGAGGTCGAGCAGGCGCTCAAATCGCATCCGGACGTGTACGACGCCCTGGTCGCCGGGGTGCCGGACGCGACATGGGGCAACCATGTGGCGGCGGTGGTGCAGTTGCGCGAGGGGGCGGCACACCCGTCGCTGGAGGACATCCAGAGGCACTGCCGGGCGCACCTCGCGGGCTACAAGCTTCCGCGCCAGCTGGTGATCACGGACACCATCCGGCGCTCACCCAGCGGCAAGGCGGACTACCGCTGGGCCAGGCAGGTCGCGGCCGCGGCGGATCGCTGAGCCCCAAGGGCGGGGCTCCGGCCCGGCAGCACGGGCGCCTGGATCCGCGGTGATCAGGGCCGGCTTGGACACACGTCCCGGATGGCGGGTGGCGTACAGCAGGGCGAGGCTGCCGCCCGTGGGCGAGCACATCCATCCGCTCGAGCCCGAGATGTGCGCGGAGCGCCTCCGCATCGTCGACGAGCCGGTCGCGACGGTAGGCGGCTGGGCCCGCCGGATGCGCCGAGTCCCGGTTCCGCGCAGGTCGAGCAGCGCCGGCCGCCGCCCGGCGTCGAGCCGGCCAGGCCTCCGAAGCAGGCGCAGGCACGCACGGGGCCGCCGGGCAGCAAGACGAGCGGCTCGCCATCGCCTCGCAGGTGTCCCGTCGGGTGCGTCGAAGCTCGGTATGTGGTGATCCTCCCGACGGGCGGGCCGCGTCGGATCGCCTCGGGGTTCCGCGCCCGCACCGAGCCCGGCGGCACCACCCAAAAAGTGAGGGCCGACCCCTTGCCTACAGGCCGATGAGCTGGATTACTGATCTCCGAGAGATCCGACCGAATGATCGGTCGTCCGGATTGTGCGATGGGCGAGGGAGACGCCTCCATGGCGGATGCGCAGGACCTGCTGGACGCGGGGGAACGACTCGACGCGGAGGCGCTGCGGGCCGTGCAGCTGGAGCGGCTGCAGGCCTCGCTGCGGCGTGTGTACGCGCACGTGCCCTTCTACCGGGAGTCCTTCGACAAAGCGGGGGTCCACCCGGACGACTGCCGCTCGCTCGCCGACCTGGCCCGCTTCCCCTTCACCGTGAAGTCGGACCTGCGGGAGAACTACCCGTACGGGATGTTCGCGGTGCCCCGGGAGCAGATCCGGCGCATCCACGCCTCCAGCGGCACCACCGGGCGCCCCACCGTCGTCGGGTACACCGACAACGATCTGTCCATGTGGTCCGACATGGTGGCCCGGTCGATCCGCGCGGCGGGCGGACGGCCCGGCGACACGGTGCACGTCGCCTATGGATACGGCCTGTTCACCGGCGGCCTCGGCGCCCACTACGGCGCCGAACGCCTCGGCTGCACCGTGATCCCCGCCTCCGGCGGCATGACGGCGCGGCAGGTGCAGCTGATCCAGGACCTGAAGCCCGGCGTCATCATGGTGACCCCCTCGTACATGCTCACCCTGCTCGACGAGTTCGAACGCCAGGGCGTCGACCCGCGCAGCACGTCCCTGCGCGTCGGGATCTTCGGCGCCGAGCCGTGGACGCAGGAGATGCGGCGCGAGATCGAGGAGCGGTTCGCGATCGACGCGGTCGACATCTACGGCCTCTCCGAGGTCGTCGGTCCCGGCGTGGCCCAGGAGTGCGTCGAGACCAAGGACGGCCTCCATGTGTGGGAGGACCACTTCTACCCCGAGGTCGTCGACCCGATCACCGGCGAGGTGCTGCCCGACGGCGAGGAGGGCGAGCTGGTCTTCACCTCCCTCACCAAGGAGGCCATGCCCGTGGTCCGCTACCGGACCCGGGACCTGACCCGGCTGCTGCCCGGCACGGCCCGCGTCTTCCGGCGGATCGAGAAGATCACGGGCCGCAGCGACGACATGGTCATACTCCGGGGCGTCAACCTCTTCCCCACCCAGGTCGAGGAGATCGTGCTGCGCACCCCGGGCGTGGCACCGCACTTCCAGCTCCGGCTCACCCGCGAGGGCCGGCTCGACGCGCTCACCGTACGGGCCGAGGCCCGCACCGGGGCCACGCGCGAGCAGCGCGACGCGGCGGCTGTCACCATCGCCGCGGCCGTGAAGGACGGCATCGGCGTGTCCGTCGCGGTGGAGATCGTCGAACCGGAGTCCCTGGAGCGCTCCGTGGGGAAGATCCGGCGCATCGTGGACCTCCGCCCGCGCCCGTGACCGGCCGGCACCCCGCGGCTCGACCGAGGGGGTGCCGCCAGGGCTTCGTCGCGGTCGGGGCGCGGCACGCGGTGTGCCGAGGACCGCGGATCACCGCGAGACGCGGCGGATCCCGGACAGGTCACGGACCGTCACGCCGTTGCGGTCGGCGACCGAGCGGCCCAGCGCATGGTGCGGCCACAGTCCCCCCGCCACCCATCGGCTGCGCTCGCCCCACGCTCGGGCCGCGGGATGGGTGGCCTTGTAGAAGTTGACGGCGAAACCGCCGGAGTGGATCCGCAGCAGAGTGAAGCCACCGGGGTACTCCTTGACGGCGCTGACCTCCTGCAGCACCACGTGCGGGGCCTGCTGCAGGACGGTCCGCTTGTTGCGGTGGGTGTGGCCCGCGTGATGGAGGAAGACGCCGGGTGCGGCGGCGTAGGCCTCGAGGATCGAGCGCGCTTGGGCGCGGTTCAGGCGCTGCCCGGGTGTCACGGGGAAGACGGAGCCCCGGACGGTCAGCGGATGATGGCCGAAGACCACCGTGGGCTGGTCCTTGTGCTCCTTCAGCCGGCGCCGGAACCAGGAGAGCTGCTCGGCTCCGAGCCCGCCCGCGTCGCCCCCGTTGCCGTGCTTCTCGTAGGTGTCGAGGCCGACGATCCGCAGTCCGCCGACGTCACGTGTGAAGTAGCCGGGTCCGCCGTCGCCGGGGAATCCCTCGCGGAAGCTGTCCTCGCCGTCGGCCGGGCAGGAGCGGCAGTCGTTCCGGCAGGCGCCGGGGCCGGGCCGGTCGTGGTTGCCCCGCACGACGAAGTAGTCCCGGTCGTGGGTGCCGAAGCCGTCGAGGATGCGCCTGGCCTCGGTCAGGTCCCGCGGTGCCCCGCCGGCCGAGATGTCCCCGGCGGCCAGCAGCAGGTCCGCGCCGCGCAGGCGTGCCTCCGCGACCATCGCCCGGCTCATGATCTCCGGATAGGGCGCGAGCCCCGGCTCCTGCGAGACTCCGCGCATCAGGGGTATGCCGCCCACCAGTCCGGCCGTGGTCTCGCCGAGGTGCAGGTCGTTGCAGAGCGCGATGGTCAGCAGATGCCGTCCGGGCGGGGGCTGGGGCGTGGTGAAGGAGTAGGGGCCTCCGCGGGAGCCGCGACCGTGCGGGCCGGTGCCCACCGCGTTGCCGCGCACGAGGTGCAGCGGTGTGGGACGGGCGGCCACACCCCGGGAACAGGCCTGGTAGTAGTACGTCTGACCCGGTTCCAGGTCGGTGAGTTCCACTTGGTGGTGCGCGGTGGGCCGGTCCTCCCCCGCAACGCGGTTCAGCCGGCCCGGACAGGTGCCGTAGACGACCTCTCCCTCGGTGGCCGCCGGGAGCATCCGGCCCAGTCCGTCATCGGTGCCCGGCACTCCGGTGTACCAGGTGATGACGGCGCGGTCCTCGGTCAGGGTCACAAGTTCCAGATGGACGGCCGCCACCGCGTCGGCGTGGCGGGGGACGCCGGATGACGGTCGGGAGGCCGCCCGCAGCAGGGCGGGGGCGAGCAGGGCGCCGGAGCGCAGCACCTCGTGCGGAGCGGGCAGGGCCGCCAGGGCCGAGAGAGCGGGGGAGAAGCAGCAGCGCATGCCGGCTGCTTCCCCGGGCGCAGTGAACGGCGTCGGTGGAGTCGACGGCGACGTCCGGTCGGGAACGCGACATCTCGGCGCGGCGGCCGCAGCGCGATGGCCGGACCACCGGCCCGGATCCCACGGAGGCGCGCCGGCGTCCTCCGCTTCACCCCGTGTCGCCGAACCGGGTCCGCAGGTCCCGCTTGAGGATCTTCCCACTCGCGTTGCGGGGCAGCTCGTCCACGAACACCACCCGCTTCGGCGCCTTGAACGGGGCGAGCGTCTCGCGGGCGTGGGCGATCAGCTCCTCCTCGGTGACCCGGCCGCGAGGGACCACGACGGCCGTGACGGCCTCGATCCACCGCTCGTCCGGCAGGCCGACGACCGCCGCCTCGGCGACCTGGGGATGGGTGTACAGCGCGTCCTCGACCTGCCGTGAAGCGACCAGCACACCACCGGAGTTGATGACGTCCTTGAGCCGGTCGACGATGGTGAAGTAGCCCTCGGAGTCCCGTACGCCGAGGTCCCCGGAGTGGAACCAGCCGTCCCGGAAGGCCTCCTCGGTCTCCTCGGGCTTGTCCCAGTACCCCTCGCACAACTGCGGTGACCGGTAGACGATTTCGCCCCGTTCACCGTCCGGCACGTCCTTGCCGGAGCCGTCGACCAGCTTCGCCTCCACGAACAGCACCGGGCGCCCGCAGGAGTCCATGCGCCCCTTGTGCTCGTGGGGTCCGAGCACCATGGACAGCGGGCCGATCTCGCTCTGGCCGAAGCAGTTGTAGAAGGCGAGCCTCGGCAGTCGCTCCTTGAGGCGTTCCAGGACGGGCACCGGCATGATCGAGGCGCCGTAGTAGGCCTTCCGCAGCCCGCTCAGGTCGCGTGTGCCGAAATCGGGGCGGCCCGCGAGACCGATCCATACGGTGGGCGGCGCGAACAGGCTGTCGGCCCGGCCCTCTTCGATCAGGTCGAAGAGCCGGTCGCCGTCGGGCGCGTCCAGGATCACGTTCTGCGCCCCCACGGCCAGGTAGGGCAGCAGGAAGACGTGCATCTGCGCCGAGTGGTAGAGCGGCAGCGCGTGCACGGGCAGGTCCCCCGCGCTCAGGTCGAGTGCGGTGATCGCGCTCAGATACTCGTGCACCAGCGCCCGGTGCGTCATCATCGCGCCCTTGGGGAGCGCGGTCGTACCGGACGTGTAGAGCAGTTGCACCAGGTCCTCGCCGCGCGGCTCCTCGCCGTCGTACGGCTCGGCCGTGGCGAGCCTCGCGAGCAGCGACTCGTCCGCGTCGCGCAGCGGCAGCACCCGTACGCCCTCCGGGAGGTGTCCGGCGAGAGCCGGGTCCGCGAGCACCAGCCCGCAGCCGGACTGGCCGACGATGTACGCCAGGTCGTCGCCGGTCAGGTTCTGGTTCACCGGCACGTGCACCAGCCCGGCGCGCGCGCAGGCCAGGAAGGCGATCAGATACGCGTCGGAGTTGTGGCCCAGTGCGCCCACGCGGTCCCCGCGCTCGAGTCCCGCCTCCACGAGGACGCGGGCGGCGCGGGAGACGGCGTCGTCCAGTTCTGCGTAGGTCCACGACCGGTCCCCGTAGCGGATCGCCACGCGTTCCGGGGTGCGCCCGGCGCTTCGCCGCACTGTGCCGTCGACTGTGACGCTTCGTCCTGCCGTCATGAACCGCCCCTTCGTCCGCCTCCGCCTGCCGCGATCCTCGTCGCGTCCCGCGAGGGCGGTCAAGGTCCGGACGTCTTCTGCGGCGGGGGGCCGGTCTCACACCTGGCGGGTGCGGCCCTCCCAGTACGGTTCACGCAGCCGGCGCTTGTACAGCTTGCCGTTCGGGTCGCGGGGCATCGCCGCGATGAAGTCCACACTCCTGGGCCGTTTGTAGCCGGCGAGCAGCCGGGCGCAGTGGTCGAGGATGTCGGCGCCGAGCGCCGGTCCCGGCTCGTGGCCGGGGGCCGGTTCGACGACCGCCTTCACCTCCTCGCCCCAGTCGTCGTGCGGGATCCCGAAGGCGGCGGCGTCGGCCACGGCGGGGTGGGTGAGCAGGGCGGCCTCGATCTCCGCGGGATAGATGTTGACCCCGCCCGAGATGATCAGGTCGATCTTGCGGTCGCGCAGGAAGAGATAGCCGTCCTCGTCGAGGTAGCCGAGGTCGCCCACCGTGAAGAAGTCGCCGATACGGCTCTTGCGGGTCTTGGCCTCGTCCTTGTGGTACGTGAATCCACCGGTGGTCATCTTCATGTAGACGGTGCCGAGTTCGCCGGGCGCCAGCCTGTTGGCGTCGTCGTCGAAGACCGCGAGTTCGCTGATGGGCCAGGCCTTGCCGACCGTGCCGGGCTTCTTCAGCCAGTCCTCGGCGGTCGCGAACGCGCCGCCGCCCTCACTGGCCGCGTAGTACTCCTCCACGCTGTCGCCCCACCACTCGATCATGGCCCGCTTCACATGGTCGGGGCAGGGTGCGGCGCCGTGGACGGCGTGCCGCATGGAGGAGACGTCGTAGCGCGCCCGCACCTCCTCGGGGAGCGCGAGCAGACGGTGGAACTGGGTCGGGACCATGTGGGTGTGTGTGCACCGGTGGATGTCGATCACGCGGAGCATCTCCTCAGGCGTCCACTTGTCCATCACGACCAGCCGGTGCCCGATGTGCAGGGACGCGCCCGCGAACTGGAGCACCGCCGTGTGGTATAGCGGCGAACAGACCAGGTGGACGTTGTCGTCGTACGGCTTGATGCCGAAGATGCCGAGGAAGCCGCCGAGATACACCTCCTCCGGCGGTTTACCGGGCAGCGGCCGGCGAATGCCGCGCGGGCGGCCCGTGGTGCCCGAGGTGTAGTTCATGACCCAGCCGAGGGTGCGCCCGCCCGGCGCCGACTCCGGCTGTCCGTCGAGGAGTTCGGCGTACGGCCGGAACCCCTCGACCGTTCCGACGGCGTACCGCCCGGCGGCCGGCAGCTTCGCCTCGTCCGCGGCGCCCTTGGCCGCGTCCGCGAACCGCTCGTGCGCGATGAGCACCTTGGCGCCGGAGTCGGCGACGATCCAGGCGATCTCGGGACCCACGAGGTGGTGGTTGACGGGGACGAGGTAGAGGCCGGCCTGGGTGGCGGCGAGGTAGGCGGTCAGGAACTCGGCGCCGTTGGGCAGCACGACGGCGAAGGAGTCCCCGCGTTCGAGCCCCGCTGCCCGCAGTCCGTGGACCAGCCGGTTGGCCGCCCCCAGCAGCCGTCCGGCGGTCCATTCCTCCCCGTCGGGTGCGACGAGCACGGTGCGCTCGGGGTCTGCCGCTGCCTGGCCCCAGAAACCGTTGGCGTCCTGGTTCACTGCTGGCTCCTTCCGGCGATCCGGTTGATGCGGTCGACGGCGCGCTCGAAGCCGCGGGTGAGGTCTTCGACGACGGCCTGGACACTGCGTTCGCTGTTCATACGGCCGACGATCTGGCCGACGGGCGTGCCGAGCAGCGGCTCCACCTCGTACTTCTGGATGCGAGTGACGGCGTCGGCGACGAGCAGACCCTGAAGGGGCATCGGAAGCGCGCCGGGTCCACTGGGGTCGTCCCACGCGTCGGTCCATTCGGTCCGCAACTGCCGGGCCGGTTTGCCGGTCAGCGCGCGGGAGCGGACGGTGTCGCCCGAGCCGGCGGCGAGCAGCTTGCGCACGAGCGCGGGCGAGGGGAGTTCGGCCTCCGTGGTGGTCAGCCAGATCGAGCCGAGCCAGACTCCCTGGGCCCCGAGCGCGAGGGCCGCTGCCATCTGCTGCCCGCTGCCGATGCCTCCGGCGGCCAGCACGGGCAACGGGTCAACGGCGTCGACGACTTCGGGGGTGAGCACCATGGAGGCGATCTCTCCGGTGTGACCGCCGGCCTCGTACCCCTGGGCGACGACGATGTCGATGCCCGCCTCCTTGTGCTTGCGCGCGTGCCGGGCGCTGCCGGCCAGCGCGGCGACGAGCACACCCTGGTCGTGGGCGCGTGCTACGACGTCGGCGGGCGGGGAGCCGAGCGCGTTGGCGAGCAGTTTGATCGGATAGTCGAAGGCGACGTCTAGCTGGGAGCGGGCGACCTGCTCCATCCAGCCGGTGATCCGCCACCCGGACGCCTCGCCGTCGGCGAGTTCGGGCACCCCGTACTTGGCGAGGGTGTCCCTGACGAACTGCCGGTGCCCTTCCGGGATCATCGCCTCGACATCGGCCTCGGTGACACCCTCCACTTTCCTCGCGGGCATGACGACGTCCAGCCCGTAGGGCCTGCCGTCGATGTGTGCCTCGAGCCAGTCGAGGTCGCGCTTGAGGTCATCGGGGGCGGTGTAGCGGACCGCGCCGAGCACGCCGAAGCCGCCGGCCCGGCTGATGGCCGCGGCGACGGCGGGAAACGGTGTGAAGCCGAAGAGGGCGTGCTCGACTCCCAGTCGCTTGCTCAGCTCCGTCTGCATGGGCGCAGGATGCCGCAGCGACCGGGAGGAGGGAAGACTTTTTCTGATGCTTCGTCAGATAGCGGCCTCGAGCACCGCCATCGCCGCGTTGTGCCCCGGCACCCCGCTCACCCCGCCGCCGCGCACCGCGCCCGCTCCGCACAGCAGAACGTTCGCGTGCGGCGTCTCCACCCCCCAGCGGCCGGTGCCCTCCTGCGCGTACGGCCAGGCCAGCTCGCGGTGGAAGATGTTGCCGCCCGGCAGCCGCAGGTCGCGCTCCAGGTCCAGCGGGGTCTTCGCCTCGATGCAGGGGCGGCCGTCCGCGTCCTTGGCCAGACACCCCTCGATGGGCTCGGCGAGGTGGGCGTCCAGCTGCGCCAGCGTCGACTTCAGCAACTCGTCCCGTACACCGTCGTTGTCGCTCTCGAAGAGCCGGGCGGGCGTGTGAAGGCCGAAGAGGGTCAGGGTCTGGTAGCCGCGCTCGACGAGTTCCGGGCCGAGGATGGTCGGGTCGGTCAGCGAGTGGCAGTAGATCTCCGACGGCGGCGCGCTCGGCAGCCGGCCCGCGACCGCCTGGGCGTGGGCGGTGGCCAGCTGCTCGTACCCCTCGGCGATGTGGAAGGTCCCGGCGAAGGCCTCACGGGGGTCGACGGCGGCGTCCCGCAGCGCGGGCAGCCGGGTCAGCAGCATGTTCACCTTGAGCTGGGTGCCCTCGGCCGGGGCGGCCGGGGTGTCGCCGGTGAGCCTGGCCAGCTCCTGCGGCGACGCGTTCACCAGGACGTGCCGGGCGGCGACGGTGCCCTCCCCGTCCTCGGTCCGGTACGTGACCTCGGCGGAGCGTCCGTCGGTCTCGATCCCCACCACCTCGCGCCCTGTGGCGATCACCGCGCCGGCGGCGCGCGCGGCCTGGGCCAGCGCGTCGGTGAACGCTCCCATGCCGCCCACCGGGACGTCCCAGGCGCCCGTGCCGCCGCCGATGACGTGGTAGAGGAAGCAGCGGTTCTGCCGCAGGGAGGCGTCGTGGGCGTCGGCGAAGGTCCCGATCAGGGCGTCGGTGAGGACGACGCCCCGGACCAGGTCGTCCTGGAAGCGGGCCTCGACGGCGGCACCGATGGGCTCCTCGAACAGCGCGCGCCATGCCTCCTCGTCGTCGACGCGGCGGCGCAGTTCGTCCCGCGTGGGCAGGGGGTCGGTGAGCGTGGGGAACACCCGCTCAGCGACGCGTCCGGTCATCCCGTAGAAGCTCTGCCATGCCTCGTACTCGCGATCGGAGCCGGTGAGCCGGGCGAACGCCTCCCGGGTCCGCCGTTCGCCGCCGCCGACGAGCAGCCCGGTGGGCCGCCCTTCGCGCTCGACGGGCGTGTACGAGGACACCGTGCGTCCCCTGACCCTGAAGTCGAGCTCCAGGTCCCGCACGATCTTCCGGGGCAGCAGGCTGACCAGGTACGAGTACCGCGACAGCCGCGCGTCCACCCCGGTGAACGGGCGCGTGGACACGGCGGCGCCCCCGGTGTGGTCCAGTCGCTCCAGGACCAGCACGGACCGCCCGGCCCGGGCCAGGTAGGCGGCGGCCACCAGTCCGTTGTGTCCGCCGCCGACGACGACGGCGTCATATCCCTCATGTGCAGGCATGCTTCTTCGTAGCACGCCATGATCCCGATCGGCCAGTGACGGGCCGCACCGCGTACCGGCCCTGGCCCGGCCAGGCGTCCCCCGTCGCCTGCGATCGCTTCCGTCCGCGCCCCGCCCTCCCCCGGCCGCTCCGCTCCAGCGAGATGTCAGCCGCGTTGTGCGGTGCGGTGTCAGCCCAGTCTGTCCGGTGCGGGACGGGCCTCCGGGCCGAGTCTGGCCATCGCGCGCAGGATGTGTTTGGGCGGCAGTTGCCAGCGAAGACGTGCGGGAACGCAGCGGAGCAGGGTGCCGGTGACCCGCAGGCGCCGGGTCACCGTCCTGGGCGCGGGGGCCCGTCTCCCGTACAGCTCGTGGGCGTACGGGGGCAGCGCGCCGTACGCCAGGTCGGCCACGCGCCGCCACACCAGGGTGCGCGCCGGGAGGAGCAGCGGATGGACGGGCGGGCGGCGCAGGAAGTCGTCCACCTCCCGGGCTTCGGGACCGGCGGCGAGCTCGGGCAGCACCTTCTCGAAATAGGCGGCCAGCTGGGCCTGATCGGAAGGCACTTGCTCCTGGTCGAGTCCCACGAGGCCCGCCGCCACCCGGTTTTCGCGGATGTACCGGTCGGCCTGGGATTCGGTGAGCCGAAAGCCCGAGCGGCGCAGGACGTGGAGATAGGAGTCGATCTCGGCGCAGTGCACCCACAGCAGCAGCTCCGGCCGGTCCACGCCGTACCGCTCGCCGGTGTGCGGATCGGTGGCGCCCAGCAGGCCGTGGATCCGGCGCACCCGTGCGGCCGCCCGCTCCGCGGCCTCGGTGGTGCCGTACGTCGTCGTGCCGACGAAGTTGGCGGTCCGCATCAGCCGGCCCCAGGCGTCGCGCCGGAAGTCGGAATTCTGCACGACGCCGCGCACGGTCGGCGGATGCAGGGCCTGAAGATAGAGCGCACGGATGCCGGCGACCCACATCATGGGGTCACCGTGCATCTGCCAGGTCACCGAGGAGGGCCCGAAGAACCCCGGATCCGCGTCCACCCCGTCAGTGTGGCCTTGCCCGGTACGCCCCATCAACCGTCCGCAGGCACCCCGGGCGGCAGGTTGAACGGGGTGACCACCTGGATCGGCGACGGCAGATGGGGACCTTCCTCGGGGAGCGCCCCGTGCGCCCGCATGACCGTCTGGCAGGCACGGCGCATGTCCTGGCGCAGGTCGTGGTGGAGCACGGCGGAGATACGGCGTTCGCCCAGCAGCCGGGTGTTGTCGCGGTCGAGATCGTGTGCGATGAAGACGGCCAGGTCGCGGCCGAGCGCCGCGAAGGCGTCCACGGTCGCGGCGTTGCCGCCGCCGACGGAGTAGACGGCGTTGATCTCCGGGTCCCGCTCCAGGGCGGCCAGGACGAGATCCCGCTGGGTGGCGTCCAGACCGTCACTGTCGGTGACCTCGACGACCGTGCGCTCGGGGCAGGTCATCCGGAGCGCGCCGCGAAAGCCCATCTCGCGTTCCTCCTCGCCGCGGAAGAAGCCGCGGCTGATGGTGACGAGCACATGGCCGGGGCGGTCGCCGAGCCACTGGTCGAAGAGGTAGGCGGCCGTGGCCCCGGCGGCACGGTTGTCGATGCCGATGTACGCGTGGCGGGCACTGCCGGGCAGATCGGTCACCAGGGTGACCACAGGGATCCCGGCCCCGACCAGCCGGGCGACGGCGGCGGTGATCTCGGGCAGGTCCGGGGCCTTGAGGATCACCCCCTGGGAACCGCGCCGTGCGATGCGGTCCAGGATGCGGATCAGCTCCTCGGGCGGACAGGTCTCCCGGAAGTGGAAGCGGGAGCGCACCAGGGCGGGGTGCAGGGAGGGGAGTTCCGCCTCCAGGGCGTCACGGACCGCGGCGGAGAACCGGGCCGGTGTCTGCATCACGATGTCGATCATGAAGGCGCGTCCGCCGATCCGGACCTGGGTGCGCTGCCGGTCCAGATCCTTGATCGCCTGGTGCACCTCGCGCACCGTGCTCTCCCGGACCCCGCCGCGGTGGTTGAGGACGCGGTCGACGGTCGCCTGGCTCAGGCCGGCCTGACGGGCTATCTCACGGATCGTGTACGGGTGTCCCATGACTCGTTCCCGGACGTCGGCGGCGCGGGGCCGCGACGGCTTGTCGATGATGGCTTTTTGATGGGCCTCTGATCATTGAATGAGTGACCCGGGTTCACAAGACTGGCGGAGGCGACAGCACTGCGAAAGGAGTGTGCGATGGCTCTCACCGCCACCGGACCCGCGACCTGGCTGAGCGAGGGGGACTGCGACCTCGACGCCTTCCGCACCCTGGTCGAAGGGCGCACCGACCCGGCGGACTATCCGCACGCCGCGGACGTACGGCAGAACGTCCCGGTGTACGACTGCGACCGGCTGCGGGAAGCCGACCCGAGGCAGGTGCAGACCGAGTGGGTGCGTGCCCTGCTGGACGGGCCCGGCATCGTGGTGCTCGAGCGCGCCTTCCGCGACCTCGAGGCGGTCGACCGCGCGAGCGCCGCCTTCACCGCGCTGATCGAGCAGGAGCGGGAGACGGGTGCCGCCCGCGGGGACCATTTCGCCAAGCCCGGCGCCAACGACCGGGTGTGGAACGCGCTCGACAAGCTGGCCGCACACGCCCCGGAGACGTTCGCCGACTACTACGGCAACGACATGCTGGCGCTGGTCGCCGAGGCCTGGCTGGGCCCGGGCTACCAGATCACCTCACAGGTGAACCAGGTCAACCCGGGCGGCGCGGCGCAGAGCGTGCACCGCGACTACCACCTCGGATTCCTCGGCCAGGAACAGGCGGCCCGCTACCCGGCGCACGTGCACCGGCTCTCCCCCGTACTGACGCTGCAGGGCGCGGTGGCGCACTGCGACATGCCGGTGGAGTCCGGCCCGACGCTGTACCTGCCGCACTCGCAGAAGTACGATCCGGGTTATCTGGCCTGGCGGCGCCCGGAGTTCATCGCCTACTTCGACACGCACCACGTCCAGCTGCCCCTGGCCAAGGGTGACGCGGTCTTCTTCAACCCGGCGCTCTTCCATGCCGCCGGGCACAACCGTTCCGCCGGCATCAGGCGCATGGCCAATCTGCTCCAGATCTCCTCCGCCTTCGGCCGCGCCATGGAGACGGTCGACCGCGAGGCGGTGTCGAACGCGCTCTATCCGGTCCTGCTGCGGCGCCGGAGCGAGGGCGCCGACCAGGACTGGCTGCGCCGGGTGGTCGCGGCCTGTGCCGAGGGCTACCCCTTCCCGACCAACCTGGATCTCGATCCGCCGGCCGACGGGCTGGCCCCGCCGTCCCAGGCGGACACCGTGTGGCAGGCCGTGTCCGAGGGCTGGAGCCCCGACCGGCTGCGCCGGGAACTCCGGGCCGGCGCCGAGCGCCGCACGATCTGAAAGGACATCCGCACTCATGGGTCTTCTGACGGACAAGGTCGTCCTGGTCAACGGCGGAAGCCAGGGCGTGGGAGCCGGAATCGTCCGGGCCGCCGTACGCGAAGGCGGGCGGGTCGTCTTCACCGGTCGCCGGGCGGACGTGGGCGAGCGGTGCGCGGCCGAGACCGGTGCCGGCTTCGTGCGGGCGGACCTCGCCGACCCCACGCGGGCGCGTCACAGCGTGGAGCAGGTCGTGGAGCGCCACGGCCGCATCGACTGCCTGGTGAACGCGGCGGGGCTGACCTCACGGGGAACGCTGCTGGACACCACGCCCGAGCTGTTCGACGCCCATGTCGCGATCAATCTGCGGGCACCGTTCTTCGCGATGCAGGCGGCCGTACAGAACATGGTGGACCGCGAGGCGGCCGGCACCATCGTCAACATCATCACGTCCTCGTCGCACGCCGGACAGCCCTTCCTCGCCCCGTACGTCGCCGCCAAGGCAGGACTTTCGGGACTCACCCGCAACGCCGCCCACGCACACCGCTGGGACCGGATCCGGATCAACGGGCTGAACATCGGCTGGACGGACACCGAGGGTGAGGACGCCGTCCAGCGCGCCTTCCACGGCGCCGGGGACGACTGGCGCGTCGAGGCAGCGAAGGGGCAGCCGATGGGCAGGCTGGGCCAGGTCGACGAGATCGCCGACTTCGTCGCCTTCCTGCTGTCCGACCGCAGCGGTGTGGTGACCGGTTCGGTGATCGACTGGGACCAGATCGTCCTCGGCGGCCTGGACTGACGTCCTCTCCTCGGCGCCCCCGCACGCCTTCCACGAAAGATCGGAGCGACTCTTCATGCGTATCGGCATTCTGGGCCTCGGCCGGATCGGCGCCTTCCACGCCGCCACACTCGCCGGACTGGACGCGGTGGACTCCCTGGTGGTCACCGACCCCGTGAAGGCGGCAACCGCCTCGGCGGCGGAAAGCTACGGGGCCACGGCGGTCGACTCCCCCGAGGAGCTGCTGGCCGCCGGTGTCGACGGCGTCGTGATCGCCGCGGCCACGGACGCGCATCCGGCACTGATCCTCGCGGCCGTCGAGGCGGGCGTCCCCGTCTTCTGCGAGAAGCCGGTGGCGAAGGCCGTCGAGGAGAGCCTGACCGTGCTGCGCGCGGTGCGGGACAGCGGTGTCGAGGTGCACATCGGGTACAACCGTCGCTTCGACGCGGGCTGTGTGGCGGCGCGCAAGGCGGTCCTGGCCGACGAACTCGGCAAGCTGCACACCGTGCGCTCCACCACCCTGGACCCGGCGCCGCCGCCGGAGGCGTACATCGCCGTGTCCGGCGGCATCTTCCGCGACTGCTCCGTGCACGACTTCGACATCGTGCGCTGGGTGACCGGCCGGGAGGTCGCCGAGGTGTACGCGGCGGGCGGCAACCGCGGTGCCGAGTACATCGCGGCCGCGGGCGACGTCGACACGGCCTCGGCGATCCTCACCCTGGACGACGGGACGCTGGCAGTGGTGTCCAACTCACGGCACAACGCGCGCGGTTACGACGTGCGCCTCGAGCTGCACGGCATGAAGGACAGCATCGCCGTGGGACTGGAGGACAAACTGCCGCTGCGGTCCGTCGAGCCGGGCGCCGCGTTCCCGGCAGGCACCCCGCACCACTTCTTCATGGACCGCTTCGCCGACGCCTACCGGGCCGAACTCACCGCGTTCACCGAGGTCGTGGCGGGCCGTACCCCCTCGCCCTGTACGGTTGCGGACGCCATCGAGGCGAGCTGGATCGCCGAGGCCTGCACGCTGTCGCTGGCGGAGCACCGACCGGTGCGGATGGAAGAGGTACGGCACGGAATGGACGAGGTGAGCGCGCGGTGAGCGCACCCCTGCGGATCGGGATCCTGGGCGCGGCCCGGATCAGTGAACGGGCACTCGTCACCCCGGCCCGCGCGGGCGGCCACCGGCTGGTGGCGGTCGCCGCCCGCGACCGGGACCGGGCGCAAACCTTCGCCGACGCCCACGGCGTGGAGCGGGTCGCGGGCTCCTACGCCGAGCTGATCGCCGACCCCGAGGTCGAGGTCGTCTACAACCCGCTGGCCAACGGCCTGCACGGCCCGTGGAACCTCGAGGCCCTGCGGGCGGGCAAGCATGTGCTGAGCGAGAAGCCGTCGGCGAGCAACGCGCAGGAGGCGGCCGAGGTGCGCGACGCGGCCGCCAAGTCGGGCACCGTCTTCATGGAGGGCTTCCACTACCTCTTCCATCCGGTCACCCGGCGGCTGCACGAATTGCTCGCCTCGGGTGAACTCGGCGAGCTGCGGCACGTGGAGACCGTGGTGGCCATGCCCGCCCCGTCTGAGGACGATGTGCGCTGGTCGCTCCCGCTGGCGGGCGGCGCCGTGATGGACCTGGGCTGCTACGGCCTGCATGCCCAGCGGGCGCTGGCCCCCTGGGCGGGCGGTGCTCCCGTGGTCGTCTCGGCCCGGGGCGGGGAGCGGGCGCAGGGACCGGGCGTCGACGAATGGCTGGACGCGGAACTCGCCTTCCCCGGCGGCGCCACCGGCGTCGCGCGCTGTTCCATGGCGCACGACACCTGGCAGGCCACCTGCCGGTTGATCGGCACCCTGGGCGAGGCCACGGCGGTCGACTTCATCCTGCCGCACCAGGACGACCGGGTCGTGGTCCGCACCGGGGTGGGTGAGCGGACGGAGGAACTGGGCCGCAGGTCCTCGTACGCCTACCAGCTCGACGCGTTCACGGCCCATGTGCGCGAAGGCCGACCGCAGCCCATCGACGCGGAGGACGCGCTCACGACCATGCGGCTCATCGACGAGTGCTACGAGAAGGCCGGTTTCACGCCGCGGCCGCGCAGTCGAGCCGTCTGAGCCGTCACCACAGCCACGGGTCGTCACCAGAGGCCGGGCTTCTTCCGGACACCGGAAAGGGCGCCTGACACGGCACATGCCGGGCAGGCGCCCTTCCGCGTCCGGCGGCGGAGGCAGCGCCCGAAGCCGGAGCGTCACCTGCGGACGCGGGGCATCCCGAGGCCGATCCAGGAGATGATCTCGCGCTGGATCTCGTTGTTGCCGCCGCCGAAGGTGAAGATGACGGCCGAGCGGTAGCCCCGCTCCAGTTCGCCGTGGAGCACGGCGCCCGCCGAGCCCTCCTTCAGCGGGCCCGCGGCGGCGACGATCTCCATGAGCCAGGCGTACGCGTCCCGGCGGGCCTCGGAGCCGTAGACCTTCACGGCGGAGGCGTCCTGCGGGGTGAGCGTGCCGTCCTGGACGGCGTGCACCATCCGCCAGTTGAGCAGCTTCAGCGCGTCCAGCTTCGTGTGTGTCCTGGCCAGGCGCTGCCGCACCCAGGGCAGGTCGATCACCCGGCGGCCGTCGGCGAGCTTGGTCCCCATGGCCCAGCGCTGCACGTCGTGCAGAGCGCGGATCGCCATGGTGCCGTGCGCCGCGAGGGTGACGCGCTCGTGGTTGAGCTGGTTGGTGATCAGCCGCCAGCCCTTGTTCTCCTCACCGACGCGGCGGGAGACGGGGACGCGGACGTTCTCGTAGTAGCTGGCCGTGGTGTCGTGCGAGGCGAGGGTATGGATGAGCGTGCAGGAGTAGCCGGGGTCGGAGGTCGGCACGAGGAGCATGGTGATGCCCTTGTGCGGCGGGGCGTCCGGGTCGGTGCGCACGGCGAGCCACACCCAGTCGGCGGTGTCGCCGTTGGTGGTCCAGATCTTCTGCCCGTTGACGACGTATGTGTCGCCGTCCCGCACCGCGCGTGTCTTCAGGGACGCAAGGTCCGTGCCCGCGTCAGGCTCGCTGTAGCCGATCGCGAAGTCGATCTCGCCGGCGAGGATCTTCGGCAGGAAGTACGCCTTCTGCTCGTCCGAGCCGAACCGCATGAGCGTCGGACCGACCGTGTTGAGCGCCATCAGCGGAAGGGGCACGCCCGCCTGCGCGGCCTCGTCGAAGAAGATGAACTGCTCCATGGCGGTCAGCCCCCGCCCGCCGTACTCCTTCGGCCAGCCGACGCCGAGCCAGCCGTCCCGGCCGAGACGGCGGATGGTGTCGCGGTAGAAGCGCTTCTGCGCCGCCGGTTGGGCGTGGCGGGCATAGGCGTTGTCCGGCACGAGCCGGGCGAAGTAGCCACGCAGTTCGGTGCGCAACCGCTGCTGCTCGGGCGTGTGGTCGAGATGCACGGCGCCTCCAGGCTCCAAGGCCGGTCCTGACGGCGCACACCGTAGAACGTGTTTCAGAAATTGGGAATGGCGATGCGGGCCGAGCCGGTGTCAGGTCGGCCGGCCGAAGCCGTCAGCCCAGCGTCGCGAGGAAGTCGGTGCAGGCCCGCGCGCAGGCGCGGCAGGCCCGCGCGGCCGCCTCACCGCCGGGATCGGCGTCGAAGACGTGCGCGCAGTCCAGGCAGACGGACCGGCACCACTCCACCTGGCTCCGGATGCCGTCCTCCTCCTCGTGGCCGCCGTGCTGGGACAGCACACGGCAGGTCGCGTCGCACACCTCCGCGCACATGACGCCCTTGCGCCGCAGAAGTTCCTGGTCGTGGGTCCCGTCCGGTTCCGCAAGGCTCGCACGCAGGGCGCTCGCCCGCGCACATTCGGTGCAGGTCTGCGCGCAGGCGAAGCGGTCCTCGAGGAAGCGGTAGACCTCCTGCTGGGATGTCGTGGTCACTCGGTGCGGGTAGCCGGTGCCGACCGCGTCAAACCCGCCGCTCCGCCTGGGCGCGCCGGCGCAGCACCTCCTTAGGACGCGTCTGCCGCCCTGTACCGCGGGCGCCCCTCACCGCGTCGTGCTCTTCGATGTGTGCGAGGCGATCAGGTCGGGCGTCAGATAGACGTCGGACCGTTCGAAGTCCTTGAGCGTGGTCGGGCGGCCGGCCAGGAAACCGGTGCGTACGAAGTCGTAACCCGCCAGCGCGTTGAGCGTCCAGTTCGTCATGGTGCGCAGCCGGGCCGGAAACGTGCGCTGCGCCGCGAGGTGGTATCCGCGGGCGACGACCTGCGCGGGGAGGCCCGTGAGTTCCACGCCGACCGGCTTGGACACTGCGTCGAGGCCGCCAAGGTCCACGACCAGCCCCAGGTCACGGTGCCGGTACTGCCTGAGCGGCATGCCGTGCAACACGGCCGCGAGGTTCTTCGCGGCGGCCCAGCCCTGGCGCATGGCGTGCTGGGCGGTCGGCGGGCAGATCGCATGGTCGCTCTTGGCGAGGTCGGGGACCGCGGCGGCGTCCCCGAGGGCGAAGACGCCGTCCAGGCCCGGCACCCTCAGGTCCGGCCGGACCACGAGCCGCCCACGGTCGGTCTCCGCGTCGAGCGTGGCGATCAGCGGGCTCGGCGCCACCCCGGCGGTCCAGATCAAGGTGTGGCAGGGCAGCCGGCGGCCGTCCGTGAGGACGACGGTGTTGTGCGTGGCCTCGGCGACCGAGACACCGAGGGAGATGTCCAGTCCGCGCCGCCGGAGGATGGCGAGGGCCTTCGCGCCCAATCGGTCGCCCAGCTCCGGCATCAGCCTGGGCGCGATGTCCACGAGATGCCATTTGATGAGGGTGGGGTCCAGGCCCGGGTAGCGCCGGAAGGCGGCGGCGGTGAGGTGGTGCAGACCGGCGGCGGTCTCGGTGCCGGCGTAGCCGCCGCCGACCACCACGAACTGCAGCCGGGTCTCACGCTCCACCGGGTCGGAACTCGCCGCCGCCAGGTCGAGCTGGGCGATCACGTGATCGCGGACCCAGGCGGCCTCGGCCAGCGTCTTCATGCCCACTGCGTGCTCGTTCACCCCGGGGATGTCGAACTGCCGCGTCACACTGCCCGGTGTCAGCACGAGGTAGTCGTAGTGCTCGACGATCGTCTCGCCGTTGATCTTCCGTACCACCACGGCCTTGGCACCGGGATCGACGCCCACCGCTCCACCGGGCACGATGACGGTGCGCCGGAGCAGACGGCGCAGCGACACGGCGACGGACTGCGGGGTGAGGATCCCGGCGGCGACGTGCGGAAGCAGGGGCAGGTACAGCTGGTGGTCGAAGGGGGTGACGAGCCTGAGCGAAGCCTCGGCGGGCCGGAGGATCCGTTCCAGCTTGCGCGCGGTCTCCAATCCGGCGAATCCACCACCGACGATCAGGATCCGGGGCACGGCCATGGCAGGTCCCTCCAGAGGGAGACGTCGACGCCTGCCACGCTAGGGAACACGGCCCGAGCCCGCATCCGCAACGGTGGGCACCGGCGCGGCCTCGTGCAGTGCCCGCAGCGTGGGGCCTCCTCGGTCCACTGGTCAACGCCCCGCTGGGGTCGGCCGTGACGCCCCCGGTGGACACCTTCGTCCGCGGACGTCGTCGGTATCGCAGCAGGCTGTCCCGCGCCTGGGACCGCAGCGGTCGGGGATGCTCCCGAACACCACGCACAGCGGCCCGAGTTGGATCGGCGCGAACCCGAGGACCCGCTCGATCGCCGCGGAAACCGTCGCCCTGTCGGAGCGGTGCCGGATCATGCGCCGGCGGGCGACCGGACCATCTCGGCGCCTTCCATGGCAGGAGGGCCTCCCCACAGTGCGGCGGACGCCGCTGACGGCCATGGGTTTGCCGGTCGGCGCACACGAACAGTGCTTCCCGCCAGGTGCGATCGGCCGTGCAGCTCCTCTGCGCCCCTACACGCCCGGGAACGTCCGCGCACGTGACCATCGACCCGTGAGCACGGATACTGCCGGGAGTGGGTCACCGCAAACGGACCAGTGAGACCGAAGACCGCCAGGCTCGTCAGGAGGCTCTTGTGAAGATGCTGATCAATGTCCCGGAATCGGTGGTCGCGGACGCGCTGCGGGGCATGGCGGCCGCCTACCCGCAGCTGACCGTCGACGTGGAGAACCGGGTGATCGTACGGCGTGACGCCCCGGTCGCCGGTCAGGTGGGCCTCGTGTCCGGCGGTGGCTCCGGGCACGAGCCGCTGCACGGCGGGTTCGTCGGCCCGGGCATGCTGTCGGCGGCCTGTCCCGGCGAGGTGTTCACCTCCCCGGTGCCCGACCAGATGGTGCGCGCGGCGGCGGCCGTGGACAGCGGCGCGGGCGTGCTGTTCATCGTGAAGAACTACACCGGTGACGTGCTGAACTTCGACATGGCGGCCGAACTCGCCGAGGACGAGGGCATCCAGGTCGCGAAGGTCCTGGTCAACGACGACGTGGCCGTCACCGACAGCCTGTACACGGCGGGGCGGCGCGGCACCGGCGCCACCCTGTTCGTGGAGAAGATCGCGGGGGCGGCCGCGGAGGAGGGGCAGCCGCTGGAGCGAGTGGAGTCCGTCGCGCGGCAGGTCAATGAGAACTCCCGCAGCTTCGGTGTGGCCCTCAGCGCCTGCACCACGCCGGCCAAGGGCTCGCCCACCTTCGATCTGCCGCCGGGCGAGCTGGAGTTGGGCGTCGGCATCCATGGCGAGCCGGGGCGCGAACGGCGCCGGATGATGACCGCGCGCGAGATCGCCGACTTCTCGGTGAACGCCATCCTCGACGACTTCGAGCCGCGCAGTCCGGTACTGGTACTGGTCAACGGGATGGGCGCCACTCCGCTCCTCGAGCTGTACGGCTACAACGCCGAGGTGCAGCGGGTGCTGACCGAGCGGGGCGTCCCCGTCGCCCGGACCCTGGTCGGCAACTACGTCACCTCCCTCGACATGGCCGGCGCCTCCGTCACCCTGTGCCAGGTCGACGAGGAACTGCTGCGGCTGTGGGACGCGCCGGTCAGTACGCCGGCGCTGCGCTGGGGCAGGTGAGTGAGGTCAACATCCGTACCAGGCAAGGAGATCCAGTGCTCGACGCCGACTTCTTCCGCCGCTGGATGACGGCGGTGGCCGCGTCCGTCGATCGCGAGGCGGAGCGGCTCACCGCGCTCGACTCGCCCATCGGCGACGCCGACCACGGCAGCAATCTGCAACGCGGGTTCCGCGCGGTGGCCGCCACCTTGGAGAAGGAGGCGCCGGACACGCCCGGCGCGATCCTCCAGCTCGCGGGCCGGCAGCTGATCTCGACCGTCGGCGGAGCGTCGGGACCGCTGTACGGCACACTGCTGCGCCGTACCGGCAAGGCCCTCGGGGACGCCGCCGAGGTCAGCCGGGAGCAGCTGGCGGAGGCGCTGCGAGCGGGCGTCGACGCCGTCATGACACTGGGCGGAGCCGCGCCCGGCGACAAGACCATGATCGACGCCCTGGTGCCCGCGGTGGACGCACTCGGCACCTCCTTCGAGGCGGCGAGCACCGCCGCCGAGGAGGGCGCCGTCGCGACGACTCCGTTGCAGGCCCGCAAGGGACGGGCGAGCTATCTGGGCGAGCGCAGCATCGGGCACCAGGATCCCGGTGCCACCTCGTCGGCCCTGCTGATCGCCGCGCTCATGGAGGCCGCCGGTGAGTGAGACCCCGGACAAGCTGGTCGGCATCGTGCTCGTCTCGCACAGTGCGGCCGTGGCCGAGTCGGTCGCCGAACTGGCCAAGGGGCTGGCAGGCGGCGGCACCACGGCACCCGTCGCCCCGGCGGGCGGCACGCCCGACGGCGGGCTCGGCACCAGTCCCGAGCTGGTCGCCTCCGCGGCCGCCGCAGTGGACCGCGGCGCGGGGGTCGCCGTGCTCATGGACCTGGGCAGTGCCGTGCTCACCGTGAAGGCGCTGCTCTTGGAGGGCGACGAACTCCCCGAGAACACCCGGCTGGTCGACGCCCCCTTCGTCGAGGGCGCGGCCCCGGCATCGTCATCCACTGGGCGCACACATCGGAGATGGCCGACCCCTACCCGTATCTGCTCGGCGGCGAGCTGCTGCTGACGGCGGGCGTGC
>NZ_JBSFJX010000061.1:0-47178 GCF_053598275.1 Streptomyces sp. NPDC001156
ATGATACGCCCCCGTGGCTGTGGAACCCTGCCCGGGCGGCCGTGCCGCCGGCCTCAGGGCGCCACCACCCGGCCCCGGGGCTCTGCTTCTCGAACGGGCCGACAGTCGCAGGCCTCTGCGCAGCCTGGCCCTTGCTGTGGCCGTGCCGGTGGCCGGCGCACTCCTGCGTCAGCTGGCAGTTCCCGCCCCGGCGGGGCCTCGCCCAGTCTCCGAGATCGCCGCTGAGATCAGCGATGGCCTGCTCGACCGGTGGGAGCGACTCGGCCACCCGTTCCACAGGAGGCTGGTGGACCAGGCGCGGGACCTGGCTGGCGGACTCAGCCACCGGACCGGCTCCCTTCTGGTCAATCACGACCTCCACTACGACAACGTCCTGGCAGCGGACAGGGAACCATGGCTGGCCATCGACCCAAAGGTCGTCACCGGTGACCCGGAGTACCAGGTGGCGCAACTGCTGTGGACACGACTCGATGAGATGGACGGACGAGAAGAACTTTTCTTCCACACCCACGCGTTGTTCGAATCCGCCGAGCTGGATCCCGAGGTCGCGAACGCCTGGACCGTGGTGCTTTCATCGACTACTGGCTGTGGGGACTGGACTCCGGCTTCACAGAAGATCCACTTCGTTGCGCAGCCATAGTCGATGCCTTCACCCGGCACGGCTGACAGCGCCACGCCCCGGGGCCGTTCGCGCGGTCGCCGGGGTCTTCTCTGACCATAGGCATAGATAGGTGTGTCTATGCCTGTACGGAGACAGCTACCTGCAGTCAGACCATGATCGAGTTTGGCCCCACTCAGCCGAAGTCGGTGCAGATCGCCGAGGTGATCCGCCAGCGCATCCGGTCCGGCGAGTACCCGCCACAGAGCCTGATCTCCGAAGTGCGCATGGAGGCTGAGTTCGGCGTCGCCCGCGCCACAGTCCGCAAGGTCACGGCGCAGCTCCGCGAAGAGGGGCTGATCGTCACCACACCAGGGCTCGGCTCGTTCGTCGCCGCGGTGTCTTCACTCATGGAGCCTGTCTACGCCCGGCCAGGGACGCCGCACGCCAGTAGGTGGCGACCGGGTGGATCCGTCCGTTGGCGACGTACATTCGACGCCTGGACGAGGTGCCCAGACGCATCGACTCCGCCACGGACCGCGTGTCCGCAGCGACCATGTTGGGCTGCACACCCGCGCAGGTCGGCCCGTGCGCCCGCTGCCAGGGCCTGACCTGCCGCTACGGCCGCGGCGCCCAGCTCGTGTGCCCTCACTGTCGGGCCATCGAACGGAGAGCCAGGCGGGCGTAGGGCGACGTCGGCGCCCCATGTCTGAGCTGGGCATTCTGGAATGGCACGAGCCCCCCGCGCGACCCTGCGCGGGGGCTCTGGGAGGTCGAGCCAGACGAGCCCTGGGAGTACGGGTCAGCCGGTGCTGCCCAGCCTGCGGGCCAGCTCATCGCGGATGTCTGCGGCAAGGTTGCCAGTCTCGCCCCAAGCGACGACCAGCTCGGCTACGTGTCGCAGTTTGATGTTGGTGCGCATGGACGTCTCACGGAGCAAGTCCCAGGCCTCAGCCGGGCTAATACGCCCCACGGCGATAATGACGCCCATCGCCTGGTCGATCAAGGCATGGGAATCCACCGCATGCTCAAGCTGGGTGACCTTGGCCTGCAGTTGCTCGATCTCGTCAACGGGATGGCTTTCCGGCTCCTGAACTGTGTCAGGAACCCTGTCCACGTGGCTGTCCACGCTGCCTCCGTGATTTGAGGGGCTCTGCATCCCTGGTATTTCTGTCCAGCCCTATGCCAGGTACGCCCCCGCGTTGTCCTCCCACTCTCACGCTCAAGGCCAGCGGAGGCAACAAGACCAGTGCTGGGCTTCTCCAGGGCATGTCAGGCCGTGCTCGCCTGCCGGTACGGGCGCGGCGCCCAGCTGCTGTGCCCCCACTGCCGGGCTATCGAGCAGAGCACCCAGTTCGTGAAGTGACGGAAAGCCGGTCGAGGGTACCCGGACGACGGAATCTGCCGTTTCCGCTGGCATTCCAGAGGAAGGCGATTTCAATGAACTTCGTATGCGGAAAGATCCCCTGCGTAGCGGATGGAGCGGAAGCACTCTTCCCGTGGTACGCCATCATGTTCGCGATCCTGGTTGTGGCCCTCGTGGTCATGCTGTTGAAGACCAGGCACCATTGACCTTCGCGAGACCCGCAGGAGCTGCTGCTTTGTGTGTCCGCGCGCGGAGGCATGCGATAAGCCACCGCCACGGACCGTTCCAACGCAGGAGCGAACGATCGTCACGCACGGCAGCGATTCGGCGGGGAGCCTCGGATCACGCGCTGACCGGTGCATGACCCCACGGCCTCAGCCCTGCACGTCCCGACCCGACGGGTGACGGCCAGGTAATCGACGAAGCAGATGATTGGCGCGGTTCAGGCGAGGGGGACCGATGCCAAGCCGTCGCGGCGCTCCTGGGCTTCGTGGCTGGCCCGGATAGTCTCGGCATCCGGCTCGCCTCGCCGCGACCGCGGCCCTTCTGCCACGCCGCTCCGCTTAGGGCGTCGGTCGGCTGGCAGTCGCCACTGCTCCCGCCCCCGCGTGACCACCCGCGCTGATCAGGTCAGCCCGAAATCCTGCGAGCGGATCCTGGGAGGAACCCGAAGCCGTCGGCAGTTGCCAGATCCGGATCAGCGGGTCACGGAAGGCGCGACCCGCCTGGCGCCCCCTCTTACCGGACGGCGGAGTTGGCGGCCGGGATGTGCGCGGAAGTGATCGTCATCGGCGTGCCGGTGACGGCGATGAGATAGCTCCCGGGCCCGTGGCCACCGGGCATCGCGCGGAAACCCCCCTCGGGCTCGACTCGATACTCCGCGGAGGCGTGCGGGGCCAGCACGGTGGAACCCGAGGCAATCGTCCACCAGTTGGAGGCGCCCTGGCCGGTACGGCTCGCGAAGTGCGGCTCAAGTGCCGTACCGGTGGTGTTGATGACCCGGACGTCGATGGCGGTGACGCCGACACGTGACCCTTGCTTGGCGAAGTGCGGCGCGAGGCTCATGCGCAGAGGCGGCGGGCTCGCGGCGGCGATCACGACGCACGCGAGGGCGGGAGCGAGCAACCCGGCCGCGACGACGGCCTTGGCGCGGCGGCCGGTGAGGCGGGGCAGGCGTGGTTGCCAGGCGGTGGCGAACGCGGAGGCCGGGACGGTGGCGGCGGCCGCCAGCCACAGCGGGGTCATCATCAGGAAGTAGCCGTCCTGGGAACGCGTGGCCAGGTAGAACACGACCCACGGGATAACGACGAGAGCCGGGCCCAGCCGTCGGACGAACAGCAGCGTGGCCGCGAGCAGACCCAGCAGGAGCAACTGGCTGCCGTAGGAGTAGTAGTCGAGGCGACTGCTGCCGTCGGTGAAGTAGTAGGAGATGCCCATCACGCCCTGACCGTGCAGGATCGCCTTTTGCTCCAGTGGCAGCAGGATTCCGTTCAGCCAGGCCGAGAAGTCCTGGACGGCGAAGTACGCGTTGGCTGCGGACCAGGTGAGGGCGGCTGTGGCCGTGTAGCGGGCGGTGACCATCAGGGCGCGCCGGGGGCCGAGTTCGCCGCGCCGGACGGCGTACAGGCCGAGTAGGAGGAACGGCGCGAGGAACCAGGCGAGTTGCTGGGCGGCGCAGGCGGCACCCAGACAGGCAGCCCGCAGTACGCCTCCTGACCCGAGGTGGCCGCCCTCGCCCGTGCTGGGCCAGCGGACCACAACGGGGATGAGCAGGGCGAGGGCCGTGATGGCCGGGTACCCGGAGTAGGCGTAGTGGGGCAGGAAGCCGAAGCCGAGGCAGACGGCCGTGGCCGCGGACCGCCAAGGCGCCGGCAGCAGGAACCACAGCAGAAGTGAGGAGGCGAGAAGCGCGACAGTGGGGACCAGGGTGGCGGCTGCCGTCGAGTGGACGACGGCATACACCGGTGCGGCGAGCAGGGCGGTTAGCGGCGGATAGCCGTACGTGTAGTCGGCGCCACCGGACATGGTCTTGGTGATCCCGACACCGTGCGTGGCGAACAACCAGGGCCACGGCTGGCCGTAGACGGGATGCCCGTGCAGTATCGCGCTCGTGGCCTGGGCGGTCAGCACTCCTTCGTCGTTGCCGGCGTGGTCGAGCAGATAGCCGCAGATCACCAGTGCGACGCCGGTGACCAGTACGGCCGCGTCGATCCTGATCAGTGCCCGTCGGCTGAGGACGAGGAGGCTGAGGACGGCGCAGACGAGGATGGAGGCGTAGCAGACGGAGATGACACCGGCGACCGCTGGGCGCGACGCCATCGCCGCTGTCCAGGCGGCGCGTGTGCCGATGAACAGGCTGATCGTGGCCACCAGGGTCATACCCCGATGCCATTGCTGGGGCCTGGCGTCCGGGACACCGAGGGCTGAGGCCCGGGTCGGGGGCGGTGCCGCCGGGTGCGTCGTGGTACGACGACGGATCTCGACGCCCGTTCCGCCACGATGGGTGTCCGCCAAGGACTGCCTCCTCTGCCTCGCCCCAACTGGGCGGCAACCGCATGTGGTCGGCCTCCCGAGCGTCATCTACTACATCACGTAGAGGTAAGTTCGGTCGGCGACGTTCCGCCGAACCGGAGGCTCGTCCGACCGCCCCGGCAAGGGATTCACGCACCCCTCGTTCAGGACCGGGACGAATGGACGCCCCTGTTTGATCATCTCCAGTTCACCTGACGTCTGCAAGGCTGTAGTCGGTAAGCGGATTGCGTGAAATCCTCCGCCGAGACGGGACTGCCGGACGTGGAAGGGGCCCCCATCTCCGCCGCCTCGAGGGCGAGAGCAGTCAGGCTCCGTGCGGGCGCAGTTGGTGCTCGTAGGCGAAGATCACCACCTGTACCCGGTCCGGAGCTGCAGCTTGGCCAGGATGCGCGTGATGTGGGTCTTGACGGCCGCCTCGGTGAGGTGGAGGCGCTGGGCGATCTCCGCATTCGTCAGGCCAGTGGCGATGAGGTGGAAGACGTCCCGTTCTCTGGCCGTCAACCGGGCGAACAGCGCGCCGGCCGCCTCGTCGCGCGACCAGGGCGCGGCCTTGGCGACGCGGTCGACGAGGTCACGGGTGATGCGCGGGGTGAGTACCGCATCAACGTGGGACTTCGCTTACGACGGTGTGTCCGACGTCGTCGACCAGTGCGTGGCCTACCTGCGCCGCGAGATCGACGAGCCAGGAGGGGCGGCGGCGCACCCCCTGAAGCTCCTGAACCGGGCGGGCGGTCCACCCGTCACAGGGCCCGATGGGAGACGGTGAGTAGGTAGGTGCCGTAGAAGAGGGAGACGCCGGCCAGGGCAGCGAGCAGGACGACAATGGTACGGAGGCGGCTCCGCGCCAGATGCAGGGCGAGTGGAAGCAGCAGAGGGACGGCCGGCAGCAGGAACCTCGGCTTGCTGGTGAAGAAGTTGGTGCCGCCGACGGCCATCACGATGAGGACCGCGCAGTAGGCGAGCAGGGGCAAGGGCATCCTGTTCAGGACGCAGAAGACGAAGAGCAGCAGGGAACCGAGGACGATCGCGGCGGTCACATAGACGACGAGGGTGTCGTGCCCGACGATCAGGTGTTTGAACGTGTGGGCCGTGTAGTGGCCGAAGTCGAACCGTGAGCCCCACAGACTCTGCACGTGGAAGTAGCCGACGGGGGTGTGTGTCCTGAGCCCCACCCAGCCGATGTAGCCCAGCCATCCCAGGGGCGCCGCCGCGGCGGCCGCCCAGGCGCGCGGAGTGGTGGGCATGCCGACGCGGCGCAGCTGCCAGAGATGAGCGACGGCGCCGACGACGACGGCGGCGGCCACGGCAAGGCCGTTGGGACGGCACAGCCCGGCCAGCACCGCCAGCGTTCCCGCGGTCAGCCAGCGGCGGGTCAGCACAGCGTAGAGCGACCAGGCGGCGAAGGCGGTCATGAGGGATTCGGTGTACGCCATCGTCAGGATGATCGCGTGCGGCAGCAGCGCCCACAGCGCCACGAGGATGATCCCGACGCGTCGTCCGTGCAGCAGCTCGCCGACCGCGTACACGCCCCAGGCGGCCACCAGGGCGGCACTCCACGCGATGAGCAGCGCCACGTTGATCGGGCCGATCGGCAGCATCGTGTTCACTGCGCGGATCAGGCCCGGGAAGAGGGGGAAGAACGCCAGGTCGTTGTAGACGCGGTGGCTCCCTTCAGGGTGGACGATCAAGCCGTAGCCGTACTGGGAGATATGCCAGTACCAGTGGCCGTCCCATTCCAGGCCGAGCACGGTCCGCGGGTGCCTGCCGAGGTGCAGCGACCACAAGGCCGCCATGATTACCCCGGTCAGCCGCACGGAGGCGAACACCGTCAGTGCCGGCAGTGCCTTCCCCAGTTCGAAACGCCACCGCCGCTGCGGAGGCGGTGGATCGAGTCTCGGAGCGAACCGCCGCGTGAGCGCGTTGCTCGTCTTCGTGGGGCTGTCGCCCATTTCGACCTCCGTCTCTGCCCTGCAGGAGGGAGCGGCCGGAGGCCAGGTTCCATTGATAAGAGATCTCTTACTTCACAAGAACCGGTGATATTCGACGCTAATGCCGCATTATGCAAGTTTCGCTGTGTCGCCCCTCAGAGGCAGATGTCGCTCAACGAGAACGCGACCGGCACAGGTCCGCATCGCCACCGAGCGCTGTTCCTCGAACCGTAACGGGCTCGCCACTCGCCGAACTCGAAGCCGTACAACAGGCGCGCCGCCTGCCCAATGCTGAGACCCGTACCACGCTCTCCCCTCACGTCGAAGACGGCGGTGCCCCCTCGAACCACATCTGTCGGGCACACGGGCGCGACATCACCGTCTCCCGCGGGCGTCCGCGATACGGTGCGCTGGAAGATCGGCCAAGGGAGGATGTTCATGGAGTTCCGGCTGATCGCGCGTGCTCCCAAGGTGTTTCAGCAGCCATGACCGGTGATGCGATCGAGGCAATGCGGCGCCGGGTCTTCAGAGGCCTACGAAGGTGTTCTCCGCCACTGCACTCGGCGCCGGGCTGTACAACACGACTCTCTGCGTCGCCGTCGCTGGTCAGGAACGGCCGGGGATCTTGCGGATCGCTCTGGAGCCGGGCCGCAGTTCGTCGGAACGAGACGTGATGCGCAATGAGTCCGCTGGCCTCCCTCTCCTCGCGGAGCTCGCGCCTCTCATGCCCCCCTCATAGCGGTGGAGGTCACCCACGAGGTCATTTGCGTTGTGTGTCCGCGCGCGGAGGCATGCGGATAAGCCCCCGCCACGGACCGTGCCCCGCGATCATTCACCCGCACAGGGCTCGTGCGCCCGATGCCAGGGGCTCACCTGCCGCTACGGGCGCGGCGCCCAGATCCTGTGCCCCCACGGCCAGGCCATCGAACGGCACACCAAACGGGCGGACAGGCACAGCCTGTCACGGCACGATCGCCGTGACAGACGCCCGCAAACCAAAGACGCGACGTTCTTCACTCGGCCCTCGCATATGAGCACGCCTCCCACCGGTGCCGTCAGGTGGGAGGCGTGCCCCCCATGGGCTTTCGGCAGCCTGAACTAGGGGGAGGACACCAGGCCGCGCGGAGCCACGCCCAGCCTGACCGGGGAGCAGCACGACGGCCACCCGGCGCTGCCAGACGGGTAGGCAAGCATGACGGAAGCCGCCTTGCATCGCGCTGATGGAGGAACATGCGCATCCGGCGCATGCGGGCGAGGCTGGAGCTATGGCGAAGCGCCGCGTGATCGTTTACCCGCCGTCCGAGACCGGCGGTCGACGCGTGCGCGTCGACGGCGTGATCCTCGGGACGGCGTACAGTCTGCAAGATCTCAGCGTGTTCCTCTGGCGTGCGGGCATTGAAGGCTGGACCGAGGTCAACCCGCTGGTCGAGGACATCGTCGAGTCCTACGCGGACCTCATCGAGTGGCGGGGCGGCGGGCCGGACGTGTGGGAGCGCTGAGACGCTGTCAGTGTGCCTGGTTATGGCTCAGTCATGAACTGGGGAGACGTGCTCGCGGTGGGTTGTAGCCGTGACCCGTGACCTGCCGTGATTCCGGCCAGTTGGCGTCGACGGCGAAGACGCTGAACCCATCTGCCGAGCCAGGGGTGCCTTGATCGTTCATGGGATCTCTCGCGTGCTCGTCCGTGATCAGGCATCCTGCCCCCGCGAGAGGACCGGCGGGAAGTCGGGTCGGCGTCCACGGCTCGGGCCTGGGGCTGGTCGGTGCACGCGCACACCGGTCTCCTTCCAGGTTGGCCGATGAGAGCTCGGCAGGCTGCTTACACACGTAGCATGAGATGAATGAGCCGAAAAGTTCCGTTTTGGGCAGTGAACTGTTTTCAACTTGCATGAGGGGCTGGCCACTTGACGTGGTATTGGCGTTTGGGAAATGGGCGATTGGCGAGACTGGACCGTGAAGCAGAGAGAGTCCGTCATCTGTAGAGAGTCTGGCGGATGTTCTCCGCCAAGATCGGCCCTCAGTCGGCGGCTATTCAGATGCTTGCCGGTCCGGCAGCCACCGTTGGCCGCAGTATTGGTCGATTCAGCGGTTTCAGCGCCCGTGTTCACCCGGATCCCGGCTGCGCGGGGGACCGGCTCTTGGCGGCCTGAGGTGGGGCCGCCCGGAAAAACCCTGCGGGCACGGGCGTGCGTGGCGTACGGTTGGGGCACCGACGCGGGGTGGAGCAGCTCGGTAGCTCGCTGGGCTCATAACCCAGAGACACCTCATGAAGCTAAGAGTCAAGCTGCAGCGGCCATCGGGGCAGGGAACGCGGTCTGCTCGTCGAACAACTTGTGCTCACGTAGACAGCGGTAGAGCTGTCCGAGCATCCGGTTGAAGAGATGCCGAAGGGCGGCCGCGTGCCAGTCTCCGTGCTCGTCGCGTCGACGGCGGTAGTGGCTCTTGGCGCCGCGTGACCCGTTCGGAGCCGCGAAAGCCCATAGGTAGCCGGCGTGGTTGAGACGGTCGTTCTTCACTCGCCGCCTGGTGATGCTCGACTTCTTGCCGGAGGCCCGGGTGATGGGCGAGGAGCCTGCGTATGCCTTGAGCCCGCGGGCGTCGGCGAACCTGTTGCGGTCGTCCCCGATTTCGGCCAGCACCCGGGCGCCGAGCTGGACGCCGAGGCCGGGGAAGCTGAGGAGGATCTCAGCGTCCTGGTGCTGAGGGAACGCCTCCTCCACCGCCCCTGCGAGATCATCGGCCGCGGTGCAGGCGGCTTCCACCTGGATGAGGAGGGCGAGCATCTGCTTGCCGAGTGCGTCCTCAACCAGGGGCGGCTGGTGGGCCCAATCGGCCCGGAAGACGTCACGGAGGCGGTCGGCCTCGGTCTCGATGCCCCGCTTGCGGCCGGCGCGCTTGAGCGCGGCCTGGATCTGCGTGCGGCTCAGGCGCGCGGCCTTGGCCGGTGTCGGCGCGAGCTTGAGAAGCTCGCGGGCCTCGGGACGGCACAGACCGTTCTGCCAGGGTGCGAAGGCGTCCAGGGCGGAAGGGTAGTACTCGCGCAGCAGCGACCTGAGCTGGTTGGACGTCTGCTGCCGGTTCCAGGTGGCGTCCTGTTGGGCCCTGGCCAGGACGGCGATGGCGCGGGCCAGGTCGGTGTCCTGCGGCAGGGGCCGGTGGGCGTGCATGTCGGTGCGCAGGATGTTGGCGAGGACTAGGGCGTCGCCTGGGTCGGACTTCTTGCGGGAGACGCTGTGCCGGTCGCGGTAGCGGGCGGCGGCCATCGGGTTGATGGCGAATACCTGCCGTTTCCCGGTCCGCAGCACGGCGACCAGCAGGCCCCGGGAGGTCTCGATGGCGACCGGGATCGGGGCGTCTTCCGTGTCGCCGTACTCGGCGAGGAGGTCGAGCAGGAGCCGGTAGCCGGTCGCGTCGTCGGTGATGCGGCGCTTGGCGAGTAACTCGCCGGTGTCGTTGACCAGGGCGACGTCGTGGTGCCGTTCCGCCCAGTCGATTCCGCAGTAGATCAAGATGTTCCCTTCCCAAGGTACGGGTATTTGCGCTGGTCACGAGCGCATGCGGGCCACGCAGCGACCTAATTCCAGGACTCAGCCGCGGGGGCTGGTCCGACACCTCATTAGCCGTGTTCGTGGCACCAGCGCACCGCGCGGGCCTCGGTCTACTCGGGAGCTCGGACGGCTCGGGTGCATCAAGAGGTCACCGTGCGGAGGGCTCGCGCCACCAACTCCAACGAGTGATCAAGCGGTGAGTGTTGACGCTTCACGAGCGCCGAGCCTCGTCGCTCTGGCTCAAGGCATCGCGGCCAGGTCCAACGGAGACGTCCGCTCGACGCCCGTGGAGCATCACCACCCACCCGCTTCGGTGGTGGTGGCCGCGAAGGCGTCGAGCGCCGCCGTTCTCTGGGTAGGTCTTGTTGACCAAGTCGCGTGAAGACATCCGCTCGACACCCACGCGGCCGCCACCACCACAAGCAGGAGGGCCGCCCGCACGCTCTAACCAGAGGCATCACAGGCCCAGCTCGAAGTAGGCGTGACAGCCCTCACTGCTCGAACACCCCGGTGACTCGACCAGACGCCCCGGGGCCGCTGGAAAGGAATTAGGTCGCGTGGTTCAAATCCCGCCCCCGCTACCAACTCCGGCCCCTCAACGATATGTCGAGGGGCCGGACTTTTGCTGGTGACCACCTTCAGGGAGCCGTCCCGGCCTGGGGGAGCTGTACTGGAAGCCTCTGCCGCGCGCGCTGCGTTCCCCGACAGGGACGGCGATCGCGGCGGCGATGAGGCCGATGGCGAACGCGGCGCCCCCGGCCACAAGACCTTTGGCGCCCAGTACCCAGCCCCGCAGGGGAGTTGCCGCCATGGTCGTGCGCAGCAGACCGCGCCGGAACTCGCCGGTGATGAACACCGTGCTCACGGCGATCACCACGATGAGCCCGGCGAATGTGCCGACGAGGAAGTTCTCGACGGAGAAGCCGACGCCCATGACGGGCCCGCCGACGAACGGTGCGATGTCACCGGCCCCGGTCATGGTGAACCCACCGCCGTCGTTCTGGGTGAAGCCGCCCTTGATGGTGTTCGTGTAGCTGCCGGAGGTGCCCGCGTTGCCGCCCATCTGCGTGCCGCTCCAACTGCCGCCGGACCAGATGCCCGTAAGGCCGGGGCATCCGAAGGTGCCGGTGGCCACGGCAGGGCCGAAGCCCGTGCCCGCCGCGGTGTCCTCCTTCGCCTCCGGTGACGTGGCGAAGAGACCGGCCTGCACGCCGCGCGCAATCCCGGGCAGCCTCGCGCCGCCGATCTTCGTGAAGTGGGAGCCGTCGGTGGAGGTGTAACCGGTGAGGCGGTCGGCGGACCGGACCAGGCGCAGCCAGCGGGGGGACTCCTTGGATAGCTTCCGGTGGGAGCCTGTGATCGCAGGTCTGTTCTCCTCGAGAGTGGCCGACGTGGAGGTGGCGATGAGAGTCGTGTTCGTGCACGGGGCGTGCGTGCGGGACGGGTCGTGGTGGTGGCACCGTACCGCCGAGCTGCTGCAGGAGCGGGGGGTGCCGAGCGTTGCCCCGGCACTACCGAGCTGCGGCGAGGCGGGCCTGCCCGGCGGCGTCGGCGGTCCGGGGCTGCCCGAGGATGTTGCCGCGGTGCGTCAGGTACTGCAGGCCGGCGACGAGCCGACCGTCGTGGTCGCCCACAGCTACGGCGGTGTCGTCACCGCGGAAGCCGCTGCGGGAATCGGGTCGGTGCGCCGACTGCTGCTGGTCGCCAGCTACCTGCCCGAGGTCGGACAGAGCCTGTCGGAGTTCGGGGACGACAGCCCCGCCCCGTTCCTCGACGTCGACCCCGACGCCGGCACGTTCGGGGTCCGCCCCGAGCTCCTCGTGGACACGTTCCTGCAGGACTGCGACCCCGAGGTTCAGGCGCAGGCGACGGACCACCTCGCCCGGCAGAGCGTGCAGGTGACCGGACAGCCGGTCGGGGCGGCCGCATGGCAGCAGTTGCCCTCGACGTACCTCGTCTGCGCTCGGGACCGGGGCACCCCGCCGCGGATGCAGCGCGAGTTCGCTCGCCGGGCCGACAGCGTCGTCGAGCTCGACACCGGCCACCACCCGTTCCTGTCCCAGCCTGCAGCGGTCAGGGACCTGTTGCTGAGCCTGTGACGGCAGCCGCGGACGAGCCGGTCCGGCGATCCGAGGCCCAGGAGGCCGTCATTGCAGAGCGTTGCGATCATCACTCTGAGCCCCTTGTCACTTCGCCGTAGCTATGCGACCAAGGGGCCGAGAGTCCCTAGGGTTCACGCAAACTGAAGGGTTCTTGGTGGGATCCCAAGGGTTCGTCGCCGTGCTTCACGGCTGGTTCCGCGAGTTTGCCTCCGACTCGCGCCCACGCCGCTTCCCGGCTTTCCAGGCGGCCGAGAGGGTAGCGGGTCAATCAGGAGGGTGGCCGTAACGCAACTTGTTGAGAGTGGCCCCGCCGGTGGTGTCCACCACGGCCGCGCCGTCGGGGCGCCAACCACCGGCCTCGTAGAAGCGCCGGGCTCGTTCGTTGTCTTCGAGTACCCACAGGGCGGCCTGTGCTTAGTCGGCCTGTCCGAGAGTCGTCAATGCGCGATTTCCGCGATGGCAGAGCTCTCCTCAGACGGGCTGAACCTTGCGAACCCGACGATCCCCGCCTCGGTTTCGGCTACCAGCACTCCCAACGGTGGCCACCGTGTCTCTGCGATACGTGACTTCCAGCCGGACTCTTCGTGGCTTGGGTCCATGGCGTTGAGGTGGTGTTGCGGACCAAGACCGGCAAAGGCCACCTGCCGGAGCGCATGTAGACACCGGCGACCGCCGAGGCGTCATCGGTGCCTGCCTGTCGAATCCGCATGGTCGTCGGGCAGCGGCTTGCGAGCTGCCTTGTACAGCATCGAGGGGATCACGAGGACATGGTCCCAGCCAAGACCGCTCTACCGTCCCGACCTGCGGCGATCACCTTACGGGCCCCTCACCTTCGAGCAGTACGACACAACCCCTGTGGCGTGGACCGGATTGGTGGAACGATAGCCGGATAGGCCGGTCGGCGGTCGGTTCCACCTCTCCTGGGGCACCTATGAACATCTGGCTCCCATTCCGGCGCTTCGCCGCAGCGGCCGTGGCCGGCCTGATGCTCACCGCCTGCAGCGGTTCTGGCGGGTCCCCGAACGTATCGCCGTCCGCGGTACGGGGATCGCCCGCGCCGTCGCAGTCGCACACAACGCCCAGACCGGTGGCGCCGTCGACGGCCGCCCCGGTGGCCACGCATGGCGCGACCACGCCCGCCCCCCACGGCACACCACCGCTCGGCTCCTGGAGTCTGCAGCCGGTGTGGCCGTTCGTCACGCTCGCCCAGGCTCAGGTGTGGGAACGTGCCTACCGCTCCAGCGGCCACCAGCCCTGGCATCTTGACCCGGATCAGACCGCCCTGTTCTTCACCCGTGACTACCTGGGCTTCAAGGGGATCGACCGGGTCTCCTCGCGCACGGTCAGTGGCCGACATGCCCGCATCGGCGTTGCACCGACGGGGCCCGAAGGCGGCACCGCGGGGGTGATTCACCTCGTGCGGTACGGTACCGGCCCGGATGCCCCGTGGGAGGTCGTGGGTACCGACGACACGACGTTCTCCCTGACCAGGCCCGCGTACGGGTCGCTTGTGCGCTCCCCGATGGTGACCGGCGGGCGGATCTCCGGAGTGGATGAGAGCATCCGCGTCCAGGTGCGTCAGCCGTCGTCCGCGGCGCCGTTGGGCACTTCCCCATGCTGCACTTCAGCGGGCGGCAACGACCAGCCCTGGAGCGTGTCGGTGTCCTTCTCCGGCGTCCGCGACCCGGTGCTCACGGTTGTCGCATCCACCGGAGGGCACGTCGCCGACGTCGAACGCTTCACCATCACGGCGGTACGGACCGGCTGACCGCCTCTCGACGAGATGACTTCCGGCGCCCGGCCTTGGTCGGCCAGGACAACCTTCGCCGGATCGTGCTGCGTGAGAGGGACCGGCCCGGCGCGGCGAAGATCGGCCTGATCGACACCGTTGCCCGCTACGCGTTGGACCCTGGGTGTCACGTGGTGGTCGAGGGCATCCTCTACGCCGACCACTACGGCGAGATGCTGCGCAGCTGCGCGCCGTCCATCGTGGCCCGACCCACGGCTACTACCTGCACGTGCCGTTCGAGGAAACCGTCGCCCGGCACACCACAAAGCCCCAAGCGTGAGACCGGCACCCGCATCGCCGGGCTGAGGTGCTGGGTGCACACCGCCTGCACCCGTTCACTGACGCCGTACCAGGTGCAGGCCAAGCGCCGGGTGTAGGCGTTGAAGCCCTGGGCGTGCTGCCCGCCTTCACCGGGATCGCCGTCCACGACGGCTGGAAGCCGTACAAGACCTACACCAGTGCCGTCCACGCCCTGTGCAACGCGCACCACCTGCGCGAACTGGCCGCCGTGGCGGACAACGCCTCCGCCGGCCGCCCCGAGGACCTCGCTGGGCTGCTGGTGCCCACGTCAGGGCAGACAGAAGCACCTCCGGCGCACGCCAGGGGATGTGCCACGCCCCGGCGCGCACCGAAGGTGCGCTCAGTCGCTGACCTTCGGCAAGGGATCTCGACGCGGTTCCAGCACCCGTCCATATCGCTGGAGACGCATGCCGGGAAACCGTCCCGGTGGTACGGGGGATGAACCACCGGGACGGTGACTGGAGCGGGAGGGCTGGGAGCCGTCGGGTGGTCTTGCCCAAGCCGTCCCGGATGTGGCCCGACGTGGTGCGTCAGGCGGTCGCGCCCACCACCGTGTCCGGCAGTGCCTCGCCGTCCTCCTCGTCGAGGTCCGGAGGGATCGTCGACAGCGCACTGGCGTGCAGGTCCTTCGTGCGGAGCATCAGGAAACCGATCACCGCGGCGGTGAACCCGAGGATCGCGCTCAGGGTCATGGCGCCGTGGAAGGCGCTCATGAACGCGTCCTGCCCGGCGGCCAGCACCGCGTCGTGCAGGGGCCCTGCGGCCTGGGCGACGGCGTCGACGGATCCGGCGCTGATGCCGTGGGCTGCCTGCTCCGCGGCATCGTGCCCCAGCTGCTTGCCGGCCGCGGAGGAGGTGAACACACTCGCCACGCGGTGCTCGAAGAACGCGCCCACGCCGGCGATGCCGACAGCGATGCCGACCTGCTGGAACGTCTCGTTGATGCCGGAGGCGACACCGGACTTGGCAGGCTCCGCGACACCGATGGCCAGCGCCGCCCGGGCGGGGTTGAAGGCACCCATGCCGAAGCCGGCGATGACCAGCGCCGGGATGAGCACGGTCCAGGACGAGTCGGCCTTCGTCATGTTCAGGAACAGAATGCCGATGGACATGACGGCGGTCGAGCCGCCCAGCAGCACCCGGAAGGGAACCTTGCCGATGAGGCTGCCGCCGATCGCCCCGGCCACGAACATCGCGCCCGTCAGCGGCAGGAAGCGCAGGCCGGTGCCCCAGGCGTCCACATGCAGCATGTTCTCCAGGTAGCTGGTCTCGAAGAACACCGAAGGCAGGGCTCCGGCGTTGCCGATCATGGCGACGAGGGAGATGCCGACAAAGGTGGGGCTGCGGAAGAACGCCAGGTCGATCATGGCGCGCTCGCCCAGTTGCCGCTCGATGAGCACGAACAGGACCAGGAAGAGCGCGCTGAGTGCGTAGAGACCGAGCGTGGCGGCGCTGGTCCAGCCCTCCTCGGGGGCGCGGATGGTGGCGAACACCAGTGCCGCGAGCGCGATGCTGAAGGTGACGAGGCCGCCCCAGTCGGTGGGGTGGGCCCGCCTGTTGAGCGACTCGCGGACGCGCAGGGCGCCGATGAGGATGGCGATGACCCCGACCGGCACGTTGATGTAGAAGATCCAGCGCCAAGACAGCGTGTTGATCAGCGAGCCGCCGATGAGCGGGCCGGTGGCGACGGCGAGACCGACCGCGGCGCCGAAGGCGGTGAAGGCGGTCGCCCGTTCCTTGCCGTGGAACTCGTGGCTGAGCATCGCCGGACCGACCGCGAACATGATGGCAGCCCCGACACCCTGGATGGCGCGGTAGGAGCTCAGCGCCGTGGCGTCACCGGCCAGGCCACAGGCCAGCGAGGCAACGGTGAAGAGGGCGAAGCCCACCAGGAAGACCTTCTTGCGGCCGATCCGGTCGGCGAACGAGCCCGCCGCCACCAGGAAGATCGCAAGCGTCAGGGCGTAGGCGTCGAACACCCATTGCAGGTCGGAGAAGCTGCTGCCCAGGGACTTGTGGATCTGCGGAAGCGCGATGGACACCACGCTCAGATCGAGCATCAGCATGAACGTGCCCAACGCGACGATCCCGAGTGTCCACCACCTCGTGGGCGATGGCGCGCGTTCTGCGGACATGCGGGAACTCTCCAATCAGCGGGGTCTATCGATGATTGGAATCTAGATGATTGGAAATCAAGGAGTCAACACCCGTCACGGTCGGTAGCGCCTCACGGGGACGGAATCAGCCACCTCCACTGCTCGCGCATGCTTGGTCACGGAAAGTAATGAAACCGGACATGACAAAGCCCGCCCGGGATCGAATCACGGCCCGAGCCGGCTGCGCCGTGGGCGCCTCAGTCGGAACAGACGGAGGCGGGCCACCGGCCCGCCAGGATCCTGGAGAGCGTCTCGCGCAGGACCTCGCGCTCACCCTCCGCGAGTGCGCCGAAGAAGGTCGATTCGACCTCCGTGGCCACCCGGTCCGCCGTCGCGAGCACCTCACGGCCGGACTCGGTGAGGATCAGGTTGTAACGCCGCCGGTCGGCCGGGTTGCGCCTGCGCTCGACATGCTGATTGCGCTCCATCTCGTCGATCACCGTCACGACCGTGGTCGGGTCGAGGTTGAGCAGTCGGCTCAGGTCCTGCTGGGAGAGCTCGGGTCCGCCGGCCAGGGCGGCCAGCACGAAGAAGTACCGACTGCGCATGCCGATCGAACCCAGCGCCTTCTCCACGTCCTCCACCAGCAACAGCCCCGCCTTGTGGAGCAGGTAGCCGGGGCGCTCGGCGATGAGGAAGTCCTTGCGCGGCGACAGGTTCGCCCCTTGTGGCTCGGCGTTGCTGCTGCGCGCCATGAGCAGACTCCCATCAATCGCCCGTAATCTCCATCATCGAAGATACCAACGTTTCCTGGACCGTAACCCACCGGGTCCGTGACGAGGAGGCGGGGCCCGTGCGGCTGAGGCGTCAGTCGGGGGCGGAGGGCCGCGACCGGGCCGCACCCCCTGAGGTGGCGAGTCACGTGGAATTCACGCATCCGAAAATTGAAACCACAACTTTGGCGACGGGAAAGAGAGTCAGCCATTCACGGCAGATTGCCGAGGTCAGCCTCGAAGCAAGGGCTTGCAGGTTTACAGGACCGCATATCCACTCCAGGGCGAGAAGCGAGTATGTGATCGACGTCACGTGCCACGGAGATTGCGTGCTGCTAAGGTCGGTGAGCGCCGGGCCAAGTACTGCCTGTGGTTGGCCGGTTGACGCAACGGGGGACGGGCTTCAGCGAGGCTCGTCAAAAATGGAGTTCGCCGGGTTCGGGTCGAGTCTCCGCATTCGCGGCACGGGGGATGTTACGTGATTCAATTTTTCGTTCGACGGTTGTTGTAGGCAGCGCCGGCGTCCAGAGGTAGCGTCCGCAGGCGCACCTTCACGTCCTTCTCGCTGTTGCATTGCCGGCGATGACGACCGGGCCATGCCCACTCTCTTTCCACTGCGCTGCACCGCGCCCTTTACGCGTTGTGCTGCGCGTGATTCCCGATCGAACCCTTTCTCCACTGCCAGTATTTGTCGGACGGGGCCGCCCTGTCCTCTCAAGCATGGAACTGGAGCGGTCAATGACGAATTTAGGTGCACACCCGGTTTCCGTCGTTGCCTTGACAGAGGCTCTGGAGGACTGGCTGGGCGACCCCGAACTGGAGTCCAACTCCACATCCTTCGTTCGGGCTCTGGAGCTCGACGAGCGTGATGAATTACCAACTGCCGGCATCGATCAACTGCGTGCCTTCGGATTCAACCGGTATTTCGTTCCTGAGCGGCTGGGCGGGGATCTCCGGTCCACGGAGGAACTCCTGATGCTCACTCGTGCGATCGCGCGTCGGGACATGAATGTCGCGGTGAGCGAGAGCACGCAGGTGTGGATGATGCTCGCCTGGATCGGCGGCGATGCCGAGCAGCGGGCGAAGTACGCCGCCACGATGTTGCGTGGCGGGGTCGTCCCCTGCCTGGCGTACTCGGAGCCCGGGCACGGTGCCGACCTGGCCGCCAACGAGTTCGTGGCCACCCCGGACGGTGGGCAGTACGTCCTGTCCGGCAAGAAGTGGCCGATCAACCGGGGCCGGACATCGACCCACGTGGTGCTGCTCGGCACCACCGGGGACAATGACACGCCGGCCAAGCGCAAGCAGTCCATGTTCCTCGTGGATCGGTCGCAGGTCGTCTCGGGCGAGGTATCCGGGGTCCCCCGCGTTCCCACCTACGGCCTGCGCGGGTGCGACATCAGCGGAGTCGCCTTCGACAACGCCCGGGTGGATGCCTCGGCGCGACTCGGCGCCGAGGGGGAGGGGCTCGAACTGTCCCTGCGGGGCCTGCTGATCACCCGGACCCTCTGCACCGGACTGTCGCTCGGCACGGGCGACACCATGCTGCGGACGGTCGGCGGATTTCTCTCCCAACGAATCCTGTACGACGGCCCGGCGAGCGAAATCCCGTACGTCTCGGAATCTCTCGCGAATGCGTACCTGAGCATGTTGGTCGCGGAATGCGAGAGCCTGGTGGCCATGCGTGGGCTGCATCTGTACACCGAGGAATTCAGCATCTGGGGGAACCTGGCCAAGGTGCAGGTTGCCCGCCTTGTCGACTTCAACAGCAAGGTGCTTTCCCGCGCGCTGGGCGCGCGGTATTACCTGCGTGCCCCGGAGCACGCCGGCATCCTCCAGAAAATGCTCCGCGACAGTGCCGTCGTGTCGGTCTTCGACGGCAGTGAGCCGGTCTGCCTCGACAGCATTGCGCTTCAGCTGCCCGCCATGGCCAAGGCTCACCGCCAAGAGCGGGACGAGGATTGGCGCACGCTGTATGACCTGCGGGCCGAACTGCCTGCCTTCGAGCCGGCCCGGGTGAGCATGTTCGGCCGCGGCAGGGACGCGACGTTCGCGAGCCTGCCCGCGCTGATCCGCCTCCTCGCCGAGCTGTCGCCGACCGCCGGTTGCGCCGAGGACCGGCTCGCAACCCTGCGCGACCAGGCCGAACAGCTGCGACAGGAGCTCGACGCGGTATTCGAGAGGGTCCAGGAGGTACGCCGGTGGGCGGCGGCTCAGGAACCTCGCGAGTCGGCGACCACCAAGACCACCCCGCCCCGGTTGATGCGGCTCGCGGAGGAAGTGTGCGCCTTGCATGCCAAGGTCGCCGCGCTCGGTATGTGGCTGTTCAACCGGGACCACCTTGGTCAATTCTTCGCCGACGGCGAATGGCTGCAGGCCGCTCTGGCCCGCAAGCAGATCCATCAGTACGAGGTCGGCAACCTCGAGCCCTCGACCACCTGGAAGCTCTTCGCGCAGATGAATTCCCAGCGAAACAACAACGAATTCCTCTCCATTCGGACCGTGCGCCAAGCCGATCCCGGCGCACGCGAGGCGAAACCGGAAAACGAGTCGCCTGCCGCCTGAGCCGGACCAACCCTCTCCACATCGGACCACCGGAAAGGCTTCGAACTGATATGAGCACGAAGAACATGACGATCGACGATGTGAAAACAATCCTCACCGATGCGGTGGCGGCCGAAGCCGGAATCGACCCGGCCGAGTTGGCGACCGACCAGCCCTTCACCTCGTACGGACTCGATTCCATGGCGGCACTCTCCGTCGGAATGGAGATCGAGGACGCCTGCGGCCTTTCCGACCTGCCGGCGGACCTGCTGTGGGACCACCCGACGGTGGACACCTTGACCGAAGCGCTCTGGAAGCTGATGAACACCGAGCCCATGCCCGATGCCACGGATGGCCAGTGATGACGGAAGAGACGACAGAGACGACGGGGACATCCCCAGCCGCCCCGACTCTCGCGAACGCGCAACAGGCCGGACTCTGGTTCATCCACGAGACCGACCCGGGGTGCTCCGCCTATCACATCGTGTTCGGCGCGGAGGTCACCGCCGACACTGAGCTGGGAGCCAGGGTCAAAGACATCCTCGAAGACCTGATGCGCGAGCACGACGCCTTACGGATCTGCTTCCGCCCCGGCGAGGACGGGCCGACGCAGTGGGTCCAGGATTCCGTGCCGCTCGACCTACGGCACACCGACGCGCGGGACCTGGCTCCGGAGACGCTGCGGGACCGCATCAGGACCGACAGCCGGACGCCGTTCGACCTGTCCCGGCCGCCGCTGTGGCGCATACACCTGTATCGCACCGCGGAGCGCACCTGGGTGTTCACGGCCGTGATGCACCACATCGCGGCCGACTTCTGGTCGCTGGCACTGCTGCTCTCCGAGGTGCGCAGCCGCCTGGAGGGCACGCCGAGTCAGTTCACGCTCGACGGCAGTGCCTTCGCGGCCTATTCCGAGCAGCAGGACTCCTTTCTGACGACCGAGAAGGCCAAGGCGCTGCTCGGCCGCGAAGCGGAGCGACTGGCAGACGCGCCGCCCAACCTGGACCTGTACGGTGACCGGCCGCGGCCGCCGGCGCAGTCGTACGACGGTGGCTCGGCGCCTTTCGAACTCTCGGCCGCCGCGACCGAAGTGGTGCGGCAGTTGGCGCGCGAGACATCGGCGACGCCGTACATGGTGCTGCTTTCCGCCTACTTCGTGCTGCTGAGCCGGCTGAGCGGCCAGTCGGACATCCTGGTGGGCACCCCGACTTCCGGCCGCCTGCAACGCAAGTTCCGCAACGCCATCGGGAACTTCGTCAACACTGTGGTGGTACGGGGCGAGGTCGACGAGCAGGCCACATACCGTGAGTTGCTGTCGTCCGTCCGTGCGCGGGCCCTGGAGGCGATGCGGGCGCAGGAGCTCCCCTTCCCCTGGCTGGTGCGGGAACTGGCGCCGCCGCGCGACCCGAGCCGGACACCGCTGTACCAGGCCGGCTTCGCCTGGGACCGGCTGCCGTTCCTGACCGACATGGACGAGTTCTTCCTGCTGCGACCGGGCCCGGGCGCGGAGCTGAACATCGCCGGCGCCACCGTACGGCCGTACCCCCTGCCTCAGCAGGAGGGCCAGACGGATCTGTGGATCGAGATGGGCGCGGAGCAGGACGGCGCCTATGCGGGCGTCCTGCGCTACAACACCGACATCTTCCGGGCGGGCACGGCCCGTGAACTCGCCGCCACCTTCGTCGCCACAGTGGAGACCCTGGTCCACCACCCGGACGAGCCACTGCAAAACCTCGTCCGGGGCGACCAGCGACAGCTGGCCCGGCTTGCCGACTGGGGGTCCGGGCCCGAGCGCGAACTGCCTCCGGCCAGGCTGCCGGAGCTCTTCGGGGAGCAGGCCCGGCGGACGCCCGACGCGACAGCTCTCGTCGCCGACGGCCAGGAGTGGAGCTACGCACGGCTGTTGGCGGAGGCCGAGGAAGTCGCGAGCGCCCTGCGCGCTGCCGACGTCGCCGCGGGCGATCGCGTCGCGGTGATGGCGGAGCGTGGCGCACCGCTGGTGGCGGCCCTCCTCGGCGTCCTGGCGGCCGACGCCGCCTACGTACCGCTGGACCCCAACCTTCCCGTCGAGCGGCTGACCTACATGGCCGAGGACTCTCGGGCGCGGCTGCTGCTCAGCCAGGAGAGCCTACGCAAGAGCTGGTTGCCCGGCCTTCCCGTGCTGAACCTGAACGCCCTGAAGGAAGGCGTCTTGAGCGACGCACCGCGGGAGTCCGGGGACGGCCGGAGCGAGCAGCCTGCGGCGACCGGGCCCGCGGACCTGGCGTACATCCTCTACACCTCCGGCTCCACCGGGCGACCCAAGGGCGTGGCGATTCCTCACCGCGCCCTGGTGAACCTGCTGCTGTCGATGCGGGAGAACACCGGGTTCTCCTCCTCGGACAGCCTACTCGCGGTGACCACGATCTCGTTCGACATCGCGGGCCTGGAGCTGTTCATGCCTCTGGTGGCCGGCGGGCGCGTCATCGTGTGCGACAGCGAGACGGCCGCCGACGGCGCCGCCTTAGCGGCCCGGATCCAGGTCTCCGGCGCCACGTGGATGCAGGCGACCCCCACCTCGTGGCGCATGCTCCGCGACGCCGGCTGGGCGGGCGCCCCACGCCTGAACGTACTCTGCGGCGGCGAGGAACTGCCCCTCGAACTGGCCGAGTACCTCGCCGGGCGGGTGGCCGGCCTGCGCAATGTGTACGGGCCGACCGAGACGACCATCTGGTCCACCGAAGGTCCCGTAGAGCCTGCTTGCGGCATTGACATCGGCAAACCCCTGGCCAACACGCGGCTGTACGTGCTGGACCCGAGGGGACGCCAGGTCGAACCTGGCTTCCCCGGTGAGTTGTGGATCGGCGGCGACGGGCTGGCCATCGGGTACTGGGACCGGCCGGAGCTGACCGCGGAACGATTCGTCACGGGCCTCCCCGCCGCTCCGCAGCAGCGGCTGTACCGCACCGGAGACAGGGCACGGTGGACCAGCGACGGCCGCCTGCTGCACCACGGTCGCCTGGACAACCAGGTCAAGCTGCGCGGCTACCGCATCGAGCTCAGCGAGGTCGAGGCCGCCCTCCAGGCGGTGGACGGGGTGTCCGCGGCTGTCGTCGTCATCCGGGACGACCGGCTCGTCGGTTACCTGGTGGCGGAGCCCGGGGTCGAGTTGAGGCCCGCAGAGGTCAAGTCGGAGGTGGCCGTGTTCCTTCCGCAGTACATGGTGCCGAGCATCATGGTCGTGCTGGACGAGCTGCCGCTCACGGCCAACAAGAAGATCGACCGCAACCGGCTGCCGGTGCCCACCGTCACCTCGGACGCCACCTTCGAAAAGCCCCGCGACGCCACGGAGATCACGCTGGCGCGGATGTGGACCGAGATCCTGGGCATCCCCGAGATCGGCATCCACGACAACTTCTTCGACGTGGGCGGTCACTCCCTGCTCGCCGTCCGGCTCAGCGCGGCCATCCGCAAGGAGTGGGACGTGGAGATCCCGATCTCCGAGATGCTGAGGCACGGCACCATCGCCGAACTGGCCACCATCGTGCGTCGCGGCGGTCAGGAAAGCCCACGCGTCCCCATCGTCACGCTGCGCGAAGGGGAACCGGACCGGCGGCCGCTGTTCCTGTTCCACCCCTTCGGTGGCACCGTCTTCTGCTACCTCGAGCTGACGCGCCACCTCCCCACGGGCAGGCCGGTTCTGGCGGTGGAGGCCCCCGGCATCGAGAACGAGGGCGAGGCCGAGGTGAGCGTGGAGGGGATGGCCGCGCGCTACATCGAATACCTCAAGCAGATCCAGTCGTCCGGCCCGTACGCCCTCGGCGGATGGTGCTTCGGCGGCGTGATCGCCTACGAGGCGGCCGGGCAGCTGCGCGAGGCCGGCGAAGAGGTCGAGCTTCTCGTCGGCATCGACAGCCGCGCCCCGATCGAGGAGAACATCCCGGAGACCGCGGACGACTCGACGATCCTCTCGTGGTTCGCGCGGGACCTCGCGGTGCCCTACGGAAAGACCCTCGACATCCCCGCGGATGAACTGCGGGCACTCGGCGGTGACGCCGCGTTCGACCACATCCTGGAACGGGCCGCCGCCATCGGCGTCCTGGCCCAGGACGCGGACCGCGCACAGATCCTTCGCTACTTCGAGGCGTACCTCGCCAACGGCATCGCCCTGCAGACGTACCTCCCCGAACCGAACGAGCTCGACCTGCTGCTGCTGCGCGCGGTGGACGAGCCGACCGACTACGGGCCGCGGCTCGGCTGGGAAACGCTGATCAAGGGATCTCTGCAGGTCGTCGACGTCTCCGGTGATCACAACTCGGTGATGTACCCGCCGCACGCCGCTGTCGCCGCCGAGGCGATCGCACCGCACATGGGAGAGGGCAGCAACGATGATCAAGGCTGAGCACACGTTCGACCTGCCGGTCCCGCCGAAGGAGGCGTTCGCACTGCTGTCGGACCCGGCCCGGGACCCCGACTGGCAGTCGGCCTGCGTGGAGACGCGGTTGCTGGACGGGCCTGCGCGAGCGGGCGGCCGCTATGAGATCACCTTCCAGCTGATCGGCAAGCGGATGACCTTCACCGTCGAGATCACCGAATTCGATCCGGGCCACCGCTCGCGGTTCCAGGTACTGGAGGGACCGTTCCACTACCTCGGCACCTACGACTACACCGAGCACGAGGACGGGACCACCGGCGTGCACTGGACCTTCGACGTGGAGCCCGGGGACTTCTTCGGCATCATGCCGAAGTCCCTGGTGAAGAAGCTGCTCGTCAGCCAGGTGAAGAAGGACTCGGGAAAGCTGGCCGCAACCCTCGGGCAGACGGCGCGGCCCCGGCCCTGAGGGGCCATACGCGTGTGCTGTGTTTGTTGCCGTCCCGTTCGCCGGAGGCAGGACAGCCTCCGGCCGGCGGGGTGCACACCGACCCTCGTCGACCAACAGGCACGACCCTGGCCGTCGAGGTGCTCATCGGTGCCCCGACACGGGCCGGGTGCACGCACCACCTCACCTCCGTGGCAACCCGACACCTCTCGTGCCGCGGCCGACCACATCAGTGTCCTGGAATGGAGAAGTCATGTCAGGAGAAAACCGTCGGGAACAGACCACGCCGTATGCCGGCCGCACCAGGGAGAGCGCTGCGGGTCCGGAACGGACGAGGGTCGTCGTCACAGGCCTCGGGGAGACCACCGCGCTCGGCGGTGATGTCGCCAGTACATGGGAGGCCATGCTGGCCGGTGAGAACGGCATACACCGGCTGGACGACGAGCCCTGGGCGAAAGACCTGCCGCCCTTGCTCGGCGGGCGGGTGCGAGTCGAGCCCGGCCCCGCCCTCGAACACCAGCAGCGTCGGCGGCTCAGCCGGTCCGCCCAACTGGCCGTGACGGCCGCAGCGGAGGCGTGGCATGACGCGGGCCTGGACGACGCCTCGGTCCACCCGGCGAAGGTGGCCGTGGTCGTCTCAGCCGCACTGGGCGACATGAACGCCATCATCAATGGTTGGGAGGCACTGAAAAACCGGGGTTGGAACCGAATACCCCCGCTGACGGTGGCCATGTCCATGGGCAACGGCTCCGGAGCCGCCGTCAGCTTGCTCGTGAACGCGCGCGCTGGTGTGAACGCCACGGTGAATGCCTGCTCGTCCGGGACTCAGGCCCTGGCGACGGCGGCCGAGCTGATCCGCCGCGGAGAGGCGGACGTCGTGGTGGCGGGTGGCGCGGAGGCGCCTTTGCACCCCCTCGTCCTCGGGTCGTTCTCGGCGATGCGGGCGCTGTCGCAGCGAGTGGACGAGCCGGCGTCCGCGTCCCGCCCGTACGATACGGACCGCGACGGAATGGTGCTGGGCGAGGGCGCAGGCATCCTCGTCCTCGAGTCCGAACGGCACGCGCGGGAACGCGGTGCCCGGATCTACGCCGAGCTCGCCGGAGTCGGGATCTCCTCCGACGCCTTCCACATGGTGCAGCCGGAGCCGAACGGTGCCGGAACCGCCATGGCCCTGCGGGCCTCGCTCGACGACGCCGCTGTCTCGCCTGCGGACGTAGCGCACTTCAACGCCAACGGCACGGCGACCGTTCCCGGTGACGCGGCCGAGGCACGCGCGATACAGCAAGTGTTCGGGCATGCCTCCCAGGGACCGGCGGTCTCCGCCAACAAGTCGATGCTCGGTCACAGCCTCGGTGCGGCCGGCGCGATCGAGTCGATCACCACGATCCTCGCCCTCCACCACGGGATGGTGCCGCCCACCCGGAACTTCACCAAACCGGATCAGGACCTCTCGGTCGACGTAGTGCACGGCACTCCACTGAAGCTGGAGAGCGAGCAGGTCATCGCGGTGAAGAACTCCGCCGGATTCGGCGGCCACAACGTGGCCCTGACCTTTCGCGGGGCCCCCGCGCCCGTCGACTGACCGGTGCTCCTGCTCGCTTCGGGCCCTTGTTCACAGAGATCCGTGCAGTGGGTCACCGATGCCGCCCACGTCACATTCGGTATGAGGAAAGGGAATTGACATGCCACTCACCCGGGGGGCATCCGCGTACGTCGCTACGCGCAAGTCCGGGCAGCGCGAGTCGGGGCACCGCCACGCCTCGCTGATCGTCGTGGGCAAGGACCGGCCAGGCATCGTCGCGGCCGTTGGCTCGGTTCTCAGCGACCATGGTGCGAACATCGTTTCCCTCGACCAGTACTCGGACAACCCGCAGGGCGGCGCGTTCTTCCAGCGCACCGTCTTCGGCCTCGACGACCTGCAGGCGGCCCTGCCGTCCATCGAGCAGGACCTGGCCGAGAAGACGGCCGGGGACTTCGACCTCGAGTTCACGCTCCGGGACCAGTCCGTACCCAAACGGGTGGCGATCTTCGCCTCGAAGTCCGACCACTGCCTGCTCGACCTGCTGTGGCGTCATCGCCGGGGCCAACTCCCCGTCTTCATCTCGATGGTGATCTCCAATCACCCCGACACGGCCCGCGAGGTCCGCTCCTTCGGCATCCCCTTCTTCCACGTCCCGTCCATGGGCTCGGACAAGTCCGCCGCCGAGACCGAGCACCTGCGTCTGCTGAAGGGCAACGTCGACTGCATCGTGCTGGCCCGCTACATGCAGATCCTGTCGGGGAGCTTCATCAAGCAGGTCGGCGTGCCGATCATCAACATCCATCACTCCTTTCTGCCCGCGTTCATCGGAGCCGGTCCCTACGCCAAGGCCAAGGAGCGTGGCGTCAAGCTCATCGGCGCCACCGCGCACTACGTCACCGAGGAGCTGGACGAGGGCCCCATCATCGAGCAGGACGTGGTCCGCGTCAGCCATGCGGACACTGCCGCCGAACTCCAGCGGCGCGGCGCGGACGTGGAACGGGCGGTGCTCTCCCGCGCGGTGCTGTGGCACAGCGAGGACCGCGTGATCCGCCACGGAAACCACACCATCGTCTTCGCCTGACAGGCCCACGAACACGACCTTGCATACGCCTCGCGCCCATCGGGGCAGGAGCCCCACCCCACCAGCGATCCGCAGGCCTGCCCCGTCGGCCCGCCTCCACCTATTTCTGGACCTGGAGTGATTCTTGTGAATGCGATCGACCGCACCGTTGTCGTCACCGGTGTCGGGGCCACCACACCGCTGGGCGGCGACGCCGCCTCCACCTGGGAGGGGATGTTGGCCGGCCGCTCCGGGGTCCGGCGCCTCGCGCATGAGTGGGCCGATCAGGTCGAGGTGCGCATCGCCGCCGAGGCCGCGGTGGAACCGGCCGACGTTCTGTCCGATCCGCCGTCCCCCGTACTCGATCGCACGGCCCAGTTCGCTCTCCTCGCGGCACGCGAGGCATGGGCCGATGCCGGGTTCAAGGGCCCGGCGGGCGCGGGTGCCGACGTCGACACGGACCGGCTCGGAGTGGTGATCGCCTCCGGCATCGGCGGGGTGTCGTCGCTGCTCACCCAATACGAGATGTTCAAGCAGCTGGGCCCCGCCGGGGTGTCTCCGCACACCGTTCCCATGATGCTGCCCAGCAGTCCCTCGGTCGCCGTCAGCCTGGATGTCAATGCGCGCGCCGGTGTGCACACGCCCGTCAGCGCCTGCGCCTCGGGTGCCGAAGCGGTCGGCTTCGCGCTGGAGATGATCCGCACGGGCCGCGCCGATGTCGTCGTCGCGGGCGGCACCGAGGCTGCCATCTGCTCACTGAACCTGGCGGCCTTCGGCAACATGATGGCCATGTCCAAGCGCAACGACGACCCGACTGCGGCCTCGCGCCCCTACGACGTCGATCGCGACGGATTCGTCATGGGCGAGGGCGCCGGTGTGGTCGTCCTCGAAGCCGCCGAGCACGCCGCCCGGCGCGGTGCGCGGGTCTACGCCGAGGTCGTCGGGCAGGGCCTTTCCGCCGACGGCCACCACATCACTCAGCCCGAGCCGACGGGTCGCGGCATCGCGGCCGCGCTGACGCACCTGTTGGACGCCACGGGCCTGAAGCCCTCGGAAGTCGTCCACGCGAACGCGCACGCCACCTCGACTCCGATGGGCGACTTAGCCGAACTCCGTGCGATGCGCAAGGTGTTCGGTGACGACATCGATCACATCGCGGTGTCCGCCACCAAGTCCATGACGGGCCATCTGATGGGGGGGAGCCGGCGGTGTCGAGACCGTTGCCGTCGTCCTCGCCCTACGGGACCGCCTGGCCCCGGGGACCATCAACCTCGACAACCTCGACCCCGACGCGGATGCCGACATCGTCCGCGGCCAGCCACGACCCTTGCCCGAGGGAGACATCGTCGCGCTGAACAACTCCTTCGGCTTCGGCGGCCACAACGTGGTGCTGGCGTTCCGTTCCGTGTGACGGGCGGCGCCGCGCGTGCCGCGGACGCCGACCGGGCCGATCGCCGGAGCACCGCCGGCGATCGGCCCTGTGCGGCTTCCCACGACTGGCCGCCGCTCTCCGCGTGGCCGCGGCCCTGCCAGGGCCGAGGCCCAGACAGCGGCCCGCTGCAGCCCCCGCCCGGGCGCAGAGTCCCCGGAGAAGTCCCACACGTGCCGCCGCACCCACTGCTTTCTCCCGCTGCGTGCCTCGCAGGCCCGGGCTCTGTCGACGGCGCGGCTCGCGTGTCTGCGGGCCGGTATGCGCTGTTGCCCTGACATTTTCCCGGCCGGGACGGTCGGTTGGTGCGTGCCGGGGCGTGTGCCTGCCGGTGGTCCCGTCCCCTCGTGCCTGAGGGGGTCGCGGTTGCTGTACGGCTGTGCCTGCAGGGGCGAGCTCGCTGCGTGGAGTGGTCGCGACGTTTCGTCCAATCGCGGCTGAGGAAACGACGTTCCGTCTACTTCATGATTGAACGTTGGAGCCCTACAGTCGTCCCCCACCCGCAGCCTCGATCCGCTGTGCGGGCGATCCGTGCCGCTCTCTCCCTGAGGATATCCGTCATGACTGCACCCACGCCGGTGGACGCCGGCAACCCGCTGAGCGATGACGCCAGATTGGAAAGTCTCGGCTACAAACCCCAACTCAGCCGTGTGCTAGGGCTCTTCGCCAATTTCTCCGTGGCCTTTACCTACCTGTCGCCCATGGTGGGGATCTACTCCCTGTTCGTACTCGGCGTCGGCACGGGCGGCCCGGCGTATGTGTGGCTGACCTGGCTGCCGGTGGCCGGGATGCTCCTGGTCGCCCTGGTCTTCGGCGAATTGGCCAGCCACTATCCGGTCGCCGGGGCCCTGTACCAGTACGGCAAGTTCTCCGTCGGCTCCCGCTATGGCTGGTTCGTAGGCTGGTTCTACGGCATAGCCCTGCTCATCACCGTGGCCTCGGTGGACACCGGCGTGGTCAGCTACGCCGTGGCGTTGGGCCACAACTGGTTCGGCTGGACCTTCGATCCCGCCTCCCACATGGTGATTCTGGTGGTCACCGTGGTCCTGCTGGCCATCCAGACCGCGCTCAACGTGACTGGCGCGCGGGTGATGGGGCGGGTGGCCCAATTCGGTGTGTATGTGGAGCTGATCGGCACGGTCGGTATCGCGATAGTGCTGGCCGTGCACGGCTTCCACCACGGTCTGGGCTTTTTGTTCTCCACTGAGAACGTGCAGCATGCCGCAGCCAATCCGCTGGGGCTGGACTTCCACGGCAACTGGTTGACCGGCGCTGCCCTCATCTCCGTGCTCGCCCCGGTTTACATCTTCTACGGCTTCGAGTCGGCCGGGGACATCTCCGAGGAGACCGCGGACGCTGGGCGGCAGGTCCCGCGTTCGATGCGGCTGTCTTTGATGTGGGGCGGGGTTGCGTCCTTTGTCTTGGTCGCCGCCTTGCTGCTGGCGATGCCCGCGAGCAATCCGGTCACGGCGACGGTCAAGGGCGGCGGCGTCCCCTTCGTCCTGGGCCAGCTGCCCAGCTGGCTGCAGGACGTACTGTTGCTGTTGATCGTCTTTGCGTTCTTCTCCTGCGGCAGTTCGGTGCAGGGCGCGGGCAGCCGCCTGATGTTCTCCTACGCGCGCGACGGCGCGCTCCCCCGTTCGGCCTGGGTCTCCAAGGTCCACTCCCGCTTCCGTACGCCGGTCAACGCGCTACTCGCCGGTGCGGTGGTGACCGCGCTGTTCGTGCTGCTGGAGTTCGCCTCGCCGAGCCACGACATCAAGCTCGGCTTCATCACCTACCCGGCGAACACCAACGTTCTGGTCTCTCTGGTGTCCTTCGGGGTGAGCGGCATCTACCTGTCCTTCCTGCTCACCGTCGTCGGTGCGATCGTGGCGCGGAAACGCGGCTGGGTTCCCGAGGGCCGGTTCCGTCTCGGCCGCTGGGGCTGGCCGGTGACCGTGCTGGCCACCTTGTACCTGGTGGCGATGCTGGTCAACGTGGTGGCGCCGACAGGGCTGACCAGCCCGCGCGGATACTTCAACCTCGACTGGATCACGCTGCTGGTGATGGCCGCGGTGGCGGTCGTCGGCGGGATCTGCTTCCTCCTCGGCCACCCCGACCGACACGTCCGCGAGCATCTCGACGGTGCACAGCGCAAACTGTGAGCCATACTCCACAGCAAGCGCCTCACGCCCCTTTTCAGTGATGGTCCGGAAAAGCCCTGGCCTGTGCAGCCAATCCGCACACCCGGTCCGCCACTTCACATCCTCACACGGTCGGGTGGCCGCACCACGTCAACAGGACACGGCCACCCGACCCTGACCGTATACGCGCGACCGAATGCCAAACCTGAGGGGGTCCGTTGTGGGTGCTTTGGCGACCCGTCGTGTACGGCCCTGGCTCCCACGATGGGCGTCGAACGTCGACGTGCATGCCACCGTGCCCGGTCCCACCACACCATCGTGATCATCAACGGTTCCCTGCACAGCCAGGAAACCGGAAGAGCTAACGACCGCGCCGTTGTTGACGGAAGCATGAGTGAGCAGGGTGCGGGCGGACCGGCTGGACGTCACACGGTCGATGCGACCGTCAGCCCGCCGCCAGGGGCTCAACGACCAATGGAGTGGTGACGTGCAGCGGGCGGAACAGCCAGCCCGACTCGTTTATTTCGCCCTGGGCCCTGGGGGCGTCTGTTGTGCGCGCGGGCGCAGTGCTGTATGCCATTGTGCGCCTCCGCGCTGCACCCTGTCCGGTAGACCGTCAGCTCGGTGGGGGAGCATCTGCTCAAGCAACCGCGTTATTACTAGAGGGGCGTTGTGCGTTCCACCCACAGAGCCGCTTCCTCGGTACTGCTCGCCTGCCTCGTTCTGGTCAGCTGCTCATCCATCACCTCCATCAGCGGCACGACCTCGTCCGGGAAGGCGAGTCCGGCGGCAGGATCATCAGGTTCGGCAGCCGCAGGAGGTACCTCCGATCGGCAAATCCCCGTCGGTCCCGGGCCGCAGAAGACGTTCACCGTGCAACAGCAGCCCCCGGCGGGCAGTTGCCACTACCGCACGGAGAAGGGCGAGCCGCTGGAGGACCCGGCGTGTACCCCCGGTTCGGCCGCCATGCTGACGAGCCGGGCCCGCCCCAGCTGCAGGCTGATCAGGTGGTCATATTCCGCGTCGCCCATGCGGCCGGTGTAGCCGTAGCAGGCGCGTCCGGGACAGGTCGTAGAGGAACCGGCGCGGTTCGCCGCATGGATTGCCGTGGGCATCGAGGCGCCAGGCTCCTGCACGTCCAGGCCACGGAAGGGGTTTCGGCTCCCCGACGTCAACACCAAGTCCAACTGCTCGCACGACAGATGTACGGCAGAGCCGGCTTCCCCTCCTCCGCCACCGCATCCGTCTCGGATGACACCAGGCCGTGTTACCACCTGAAGTGAGGCAGGGCCGATCGATGTGCAGCTCCTCGCACGGGAGTTACTGACATCTACAGGGCCGGCCTCTGCCGTCTCGGCGCGGTCACACAGATGAGGCCAAGTTACCTCGGGGCTTCCGTGAGTTGCTGCCAACCCGGAGCGTAGTTGCCGTGCAGAACCAGGGAGGCGGCGCCCACGGCGCCGACTGTGTCTCCGATGAGGCTGGGTTCGATTCTGACGCGGCGGACGACGCGCGCTATGGACGCGCCATTGACCGCGGCGTCGATCTCCTCGGACAGGATGGGTTCGATTCCCTTGACGGCTTCGCCGCCGAGGATAATGCGGCCGACGTCGAGCAGGTTGACGGCGCTGCGGGAGGCTTGGCCGATCCGCCGAGCGGCCTGGCGCACGGTGTCGGTGGCGGCCGGGTCGCCCTGCCGGACGGCTTGTCGGAGCAGTGTCCAGTCGCTGTGCAGGGACTCGGGGGTGGCGGTGAGTCCGAGGCGGGACACCGTTTGTTCTCCATGGCGTTGGGACAGGTCGGCGAGGATGGCGGCGGGGGAGCAGTAGGTCTCCAGGCAGCCTGTGCCGCCGCAGCTGCAGCTGCGACCTCCGGGTTCGACGACGATATGGCCAAATTCTCCCGCATTGCCCGATTCGCCGTGCAGGATGGCGCTGTCCAGGCTGACGCCACCGCCGATGCCGGTGCCGATGTAGATGAACAGGAAGCTGCCGGAGCGTTCGGCGCCCCCAATCCAGCGCTCACCTATGGCCGCGGCGGTGGCGTCCTTGTCCATGGCGACCGGCATGCCTGTCGCCTCCCCGAACATTTTTGCGAGCGGGACCTGACCCCAGCCGAGGAAGTTGGGTGGATCCACGATGGCGCCCCGGGCGCCGTCAATCGGGCCGGGGGTGGCGATGCCTGCCCCGAGGACCCGGGCCGGATCCACCGCGGCGTCCCTGACCAGGCGTTTCACGGTACGTGCGACCTGTTCGACGAGATCGGCGGGGTCGACCGGCCCGAAGAGCCGAATGCGACGGCTGCGCACCACTTCGCCGGCCAGATTCACCAGAGCGACCACGACGAAGTCCGGGTCGAGATGCACGCCCACGGCGTAGGCGCCGCACGCGCGCATCGACAGCAGGGTCCTGCGCTTGCCGCCGTCGGAGTAGGAGTGGCCCGACTCTTCGACCAGACCTTCGTTGAGGAGTCGGCGGACGACGTTGGAGATGGTCTGGGCTGTCAGTCCCGTGAGCGGGACGAGTTCGACGCGGCTGATCGGCCCGCGTGCGCGGATCGCGTCCAGGACCACCGTCTGGTTGTACCCCCCGACCCGCGGCAGGTTCGTCCCCCCTGGAATCACTCGTCGTCTCCTCTGTCTGGGTCTGTCTGGGGTGACAGGTGCCGCCGGCCTGTCGGGTATGGGTTCGTGTGGCAAGGCTGGTCAGGGCCGGTGCGGAAGCGGTAAGTGGTGCAGGCGGAAGCAGGCCGTGATCGCCGACCGGCGGTGGGCGCACGTTTTGCATCCAGGGCCAAGCGGACCGTAGCTCATCGGGGTGTCGGCCGCCAGGCATCCATCCCGGTGCACCGCTCAGGGCTTGCATACAAGTATTCAATTCAACCCCAGGTGTTGACTCCATCAATCCATTGGATTTAGCTAGCCGACACCCGCCCGGCCCCGACGGCCCCCGGCGGCCGGCGTGCGCCCGAGAGTCGTCCGTGCACGCGTTCGACGCTGTTTCCCACCCGCATCCCACTCCTTTCGGAGGATTGCAGTGCGTTCTAGGCTTCTCACCGGCGCGGCCCTCGCCGCCGCCACAGCCCTGGCCATTACGGGTTGCAGTACCTCCGGTGGCAGCAATTCCAAGACGATCAAGGTCGTCTACAAGCAGAACCCGAACAACGGCAACAAGGTCCAGGCGAACTACCTGGGCCCGATGGTCAAGGCGTTCGAGAAGGCCAACCCGGGCACCCACGTCCAGCTGGTGCCCGTCACGGCCTCCGACAGCGACTACTTCACCAAGATCGACCTGCTGATGAAGTCCCCGGCCACGGCGCCCGACCTGGTCTACGAGGACACCGCGGTCATCAATTCCGACATCGCTGCCGGCCTGCTCAAGCCGCTGGACCCCTATGTCTCCACGTGGTCCGACTGGGCGCAGTTCGAGGACGTCTCCAAGGGCTCGGTCAAGGGCTTCTCGGACGGCAAGACCTACGGGGTGCCGGACGGCACCGACACCCGTGGGATCTGGTACAACAAGCAGATCTTCGCCAAGGCTGGCATATCGGTCCCGTGGCAGCCCAAGACCTGGGACGACGTGCTGGCCGCCGCGAAGCAGGTCAAGGCCAAGGTCCCCGGCGTCGCCCCGCTGAACCTCTACAGCAGCGTCGCCAGCGGCGAGGCGTCCTCCATGCAGGGCATGGAGATGCTCCTGTACGGCACGCCCGCCGCCAAGAACTCCCAGTACGACTGGACCAAGAAGAAGTGGGTGACGGGCAGCCAGGGCTTCAAGGATGCCCTCGACTTCGTCCACAGCGTCTACGGCGGAGGCCTCGGTCCCTCGCTCCAGCAGGCGCTCGGTGCCAACTTCAGCGACACCGTCGCCACCCAGCTGCTGCCCCAGGGCAAGCTCGCGATGGACATCGACGGCTCATGGATGCCGAACAACTGGCTGCCGTCCGGCGGCGCGCCGTGGAAGGAGTGGAGCTCGGTGCTGGGTGTGGCGCCGATGCCGACCCAGCACGGCCAGGGCAGTGGCAAGATCAGCATGTCTGGCGGCTTCGCCTGGTCCATTCCCGCCAAGGCCAAGAACCCCGACCTGGCCTTCAAGTTCCTCAAGTCCATCCAGACGGAGTCCGCCGCGGCCAAGTGGGACGTCGTGAACGCCCAGATCCCGGTGCGCAAGGACGTGGCCGCGGACCCGACCTTCATCAAGGGCCTGCCGAGCAACAAGTTCTTCACCGACCTGGTGCCCGACACCTTCTACCGGCCCAGCCTGCCCGCGTACAACCAGGTCTCCACGGCCACCCAGAAGGCCATGGAGTCCGTGGCCAGCGGCCAGGGCTCGGTCGACAAGGCGGCCTCGTCGTACGACAGTGAGGTCGCGGCCGCGGTCGGAGGCGACAGCACGGTCAAGGGTTCGTGATGAGTGCGGCAACCCAGGCCCCCGGCCGTCGTCCCAGGACGACGGCCGGGCAGGCCCCGCCCTTCGTGCAGAACCTGCTGCGCGGGATACCGGTCCTTCCCTCGGTCGTCCTGCTGCTGGTCTTCATGGCGGGACCCATCGCCTACTGCATCTACTACGCGTTCACGAACCTCCAGCTCACGGGCGCCTCGTCCAGCCAATTCGTGGGCCTGGACAACTTCAGCCGCGCCTTCGCGGATCCCGACTTCATCAACTCGGTCGTCCTGACCGTGGTGTTCACCGTCGGATCCGCCGTCATCGGGCAGAACACGCTGGGACTTGCCCTGGCCGTCCTGATGGAGAAGGCCTCCAAGCCGGTCAAAGCGGTGACGAACACGGTCGTCATCGCCGCCTGGGTCCTGCCCGAGGTGGTCTCCGGCTACCTGATGTACGCGTTCTTCTACGACCAGGGCACCCTCGATGCCATCCTCTCGGGTCTGCACCTGCCGCAGCAGGACTGGCTCGTCAACCTGCCGATCCTGGCCGTGTGCCTCGCCAACGTCTGGCGGGGGACGGCGTTCTCGATGATGGTGTACACCGCCGCTCTCAACGACGTCCCGCGGGAGCTGGTCGAGGCCGCCGAGATGGACGGCGCGGGCCCCTGGCAGCGGCTGCGGCTGGTCACCCTGCCGGTCATCCGCCGCACCATCACGACCAACCTGATGCTGATCACGCTCCAGACCCTCTCGGTCTTCGGGCTGATCTACACCATGACCCGTGGCGGACCGGGCAACAAGAGCGAGACGTTGCCGATCTTCATGTACCGGCAGGCGTTCCAGAACAGCCTCATCGGTTACGGAACGGCCATCGCGCTCGTCCTGCTGGTCGTCGGTGCGCTGTTCTCCGCCATCTACGTCCGGATTCTCAAGCTGGAGGACTCCTGATGGCCCTCACCGACGCCCCCGGCACCGCCTCCGCGACGCAGGCGGCCGGCACGGGAAAGACGCCCGTCAGGATCCTGCCCGCCTCCAGCCGCGCACGGCGCTCCCGTCTCGGCCGCATCGCCGCCAACACCGTGCTGCTCGCCATCTCCCTGGTGTACGTCCTGCCGCTGCTGTGGATGGTGCTGGCATCGGTGAACGAGCACGCCACCTTCCAGCTCTCACTGCCCTCGCCGTTCACGCTCTCCAACTTCGACGCGGTGCTGAACGTGGACACCACGTTCCGGCCCATGCTCAACAGCCTTCTGCTGTGCGGCGGGGGCACCCTGCTGTGCGTGGTGTGCTCGATCCTGGCCGCCTATCCGCTGTCGCGCTACCGGTCGCGGATGCGGCGGCCGTTCCTCTACACGATCCTGTTTTCCACCGGGTTGCCGATCACGGCGGTCATGATCCCCGTGTACAGCATGTTCGTGCAGGTGAACCTCATCGACTCGATCCCGGCCACCACGCTGTTCCTGGCGGCGTCGGCGCTTCCGTTCGGCATCTGGCTGATGAAGAGCTTCATGGACGGGGTGCCGATCGTCCTGGAGGAGGCCGCCCGGATCGACGGGGCCAACACCATGCAGGTGCTGTGGCGCGTGGTGCTGCCGCTGATGTGGCCGGGCGTCACCGTGGTGACGATCTTCACCTTCATCGGGATGTGGGGCAACTTCTTCGTCCCCTTCGCACTGCTGCTGTCCCCCGAGAAGCTCCCGGCGTCGATCAGCGTCTTCACCTTCCTCAGTTCCCACTCCTCGAGCCAGTACGGGCAGTTGTCCGCCTTCTCGATCCTCTACTGCATTCCCGTCGTGATGCTCTACCTGCTGCTCGCCCGCAAGCTCGGCGGTGGATTCGCACTCGGCGGAGCCCTCAAGGGCTGACGATCCTCACCAGGAACGGAGCACGACCTTGCACGACGAGCGCGAAGTCACAGAGCGGCGCATCGACCGGGTGCTGAACCAGCGCATGCGGCCCGCCGTCCACGCCCGGTCCCTCCCGCTCGACGTCGGAGTGTGGGACGTACCCGGCGAACCCGTCCCGGTCGAAACCGGTCTGGCGGCGACCTACCGGCCCACGCGGATCGGTGAGCCGTGGGGACCCGCCTGGGCCACTCGATGGTTCAAGGTCAGCGGCACCGTCCCCGAGGAGTGGGCCGGACGAACCGTCGAGGCGATCCTGGACCTCGGCTTCGACACCATCTCGCCGGGAATGTCCGCCGAAGGGCTCATCTACCGGCCGGACGGCAGCGCGGTCAAGGCACTCAACCCTCGCAACACGCACGTGCCGATCGCCGCGCCCGCGGCCGGTGGCGAGACGTTCACGTACTTCATCGAGGCCGCCGCCAACCCGCTCATCCTGCCACCCTGGGGCAACGAGTTCCTCCCCACGCGGGCCGGAGACCGGGCGGCTTGGCTCCTCGACGAGAACGCCCCGACCGGTGAACCCCAGTACGTGCTCAGCCGGATGGACCTCGTCGTCTTCGACGAGGAGGTGTGGGAGCTCGTGCAGGACATCGAGGTCCTGTCCCAGCTGATGCGTGAGCTGCCGCTGGAGTCCCCGCGGCGCTGGCAGATCCTCAAGACCCTCGACCGCGCGATGGATGCCGTCGACCTGCAGGACATCAGCGGCAGCGCCACCGCCGCCCGCCGGGTTCTGACCCCGGCTCTGGCCGCACCCGCGCACGCCAGTGCGCACCGCGTCTCGGCGATCGGACACGCCCACATCGACACCGCGTGGCTGTGGCCCCTGCGCGAGACCGTCCGCAAGGTCGCCCGTACGGTCTCCAACGTCACGGCGCTGATGGACGACCACCCGGAATTCCGCTTCGTGATGTCCCAGGCCCAGCAACTGGCCTGGCTGAAGGAGTCCCGCCCCGAGGTGTATGCCCGAGCGGTGGAGAAGGCCAAAACGGGGCAGTTCCTGCCCACCGGCAGCCTGTGGGTGGAGCCCGACACCAACATCACCGGCGGTGAGTCGCTCGCCCGCCAGTTCGTGCACGCCAAGCGCTTCTACCTCGACGAGTTCGGCGTCGAGACCGAGGAGATGTGGCTGCCCGACACCTTCGGCTACAACGCGGCGCTGCCGCAGTTGATGAAGCTCGCGGGTGTCCGCTGGTTCCTCACCCAGAAGATCTCCTGGAACACCAACAACAAGTTCCCGCACCACACCTTCTGGTGGGAGGGCATCGACGGCACGCGCATCTTCAGCCACTTCCCGTCCGTCGACACGTACAACAGCGAACTGTCCGGTGCGGAAATCGCCCACACCGTCCGCAACTTCCAGGACAAGGGTGCCGCGAACCGCTCCATGATCCCCTTCGGCTACGGGGACGGCGGTGGCGGCCCCACCCGGGAGATGCTGGCGCGTGCCGCCCGGCTCGCCGACCTGGAGGGCTCTGCCCGGATCGCCATCGAGAAGCCGGCCGACTTCTTCGCCCAGGCCCATGCCGAATACCCCGACGCGCCGGTCTGGGTCGGCGAGCTCTACCTGGAATTCCATCGAGGCACCCTGACGAGCCAGCTCGGCACCAAGCAGGGCAACCGGCGCAGTGAGCATCTGCTGCGCGAGGCAGAGCTGTGGGCCGCCACCGCCGCGGTGCGCAGTGGGGCACCGTACCCGTACGAGGCCCTGGACCGGCTGTGGAAGATCGTGCTGACGCACCAGTTCCACGACATCCTGCCGGGCTCCTCCATCGCCTGGGTCCACCAGGAGGCTGAGCAGACCTACGCCGAGGTCACCGAAGAGCTGAACGGGCTGATCGACACGGCCCAGCGCGCCCTGGCCGGGCCCGCCTCCGACGACAGCGTGGTGGTGTTCAACGGCGCACCGCACGCCCGCGGCGGCATCGCCGCGTTCGCAGCCGCGCCCCGCAAGGCCGCCGCGGACACCGACGCGGTCGCTCCCTCGGCAGGCGAGGACGCCGGCTTCGTCCTGGACAACGGCCTGGTGCGCATCGCGATCGACGCCCGCGGCCTGGTGACCTCCGCCTACGACCTCGCCGCCGAACGGGAGGCCCTCGCACCCGGGAGCGTCGCGAACCTGCTCCAGTTGCACCAGGACTTCCCCAACCAGTACGACGCCTGGGACATCGAAGCCTTCTACCGCAACTCGGTGCGCGACCTGACCGACGCCGACGAGGTGTACAGCACCGGCTCGGCCGTGCACGTCGTACGGACCTTCGGAGCCTCACGCATCGAGCAGCGGCTCAGCCTGCGCGCCGGTGCCCGCCGCCTGGACATCGACACGCGCATCGACTGGCACGAGACGGAGAAGCTGCTCAAGGCCGCCTTCCCACTCGATGTGCGCGCCGACCACTCCAGCGCCGAGATCCCCTTCGGCCATATCCAGCGGCCCACGCACACCAACACCAGCTGGGACGCGGCCAAGTTCGAGATCTGCGCCCACCGCTTCCTGCACGTCGGTGAACGCGGCTGGGGAGCGGCCCTGGTCAACGATTCGACGTACGGCCATGACGTGACCCGCGACATGCGTGCCGACGGCGGGACCACCACCACCGTCCGGCTGTCGCTGGTGCGTGCGGCGCGCTTCCCCGACCCCGAGGCCGACCAGGGCAGCCACCGGCTGCGGTACGCGTTCGTCATCGGCTCGGACATCGCCGACGCGGTGCGCGAGGGCTACCACCTCAACCTGCCCGAGCGGACCCTCCCCGGCACCGCACAGGTCGCTCCGCTCGTCTCCGTGGACAACGAGGCGGTCGTGATCGAGGCGGTCAAGCTCGCCGACGACCTCTCCGGCGATGTCGTCGTCCGACTCTACGAAGCCCACGGCGGCCGTGCCCGGGCACGACTGGTCACCGGGTTCGAGCTGGAATCGGCGGTCTCCACGGACCTGCTGGAACGCCCGCTGGACGAACCCGGAGCCTACGAAGTCACGGGCGAGGGGATCCAGTTGGCGCTGCGTCCGTTCCAGATCGTCACCTTGCGGCTGAGCGTACGAGGATTGCGGTGAAGCCCACCCTGGTAGCCGGGATCGACATCGGCGGCACCAAGATCGCGGCAGGGATCACCGACATGGCGGGCACCGTTCTCTTCGGTGCCCGCCGCCCGACCCCGGCCGGTGAGGACGCCGCCGTCGTGATGGCCGCTCTGGGCGAGGTGATCGGTGAACTCGCCGCCCGCCCGGAATGGGCGGCGGTCCGGACCGTCGGCATCGGCAGCGCCGGACCGCTCGATGCCTCGCGGGGCACGGTGAGTCCCATCAACATTCCCGCCTGGCGTGACTTCCCGCTGGTCGACGGCGTGCGGGCGCTCGTCGGCGAGCGTCCGGTCCGTCTCGTCGGGGACGGTGCGGCGATGGCCGCGGGCGAGCACTGGCGCGGTGCCGCAGCCGGGGCCCAGGACGCGGTCTGCCTCGTGGTCTCCACAGGTGTCGGCGGCGGCCTGATCCTCGGCGGCTCCCTGTGTGCCGGGCCCACCGGCAACGCGGGTCACCTGGGCCACATCATCGCCGAGCCCGACGGCGAGCCGTGCTCCTGCGGAGCCAGGGGGTGTGTGGAGACGGCGGCCGCGGGGCCGGCGATCCTGGCCTGGGCGTTGCGTCGCGGCTGGCGCCCCCATGATCCGGGGGCTGCGACCACGGCGGCGGTTGCCGAAGCCGCAGGTGCGGGTGACCCCGTCGCCCTCGCGGCCTTCGACCGCGCCGCCAGAGCCGTTGCGGTCGCCGTCGGTGCCGTTGCCAACCTTACCGAGGCCCGGCTCGCCGTCATCGGCGGTGGTGTGGCGCACGCCGGTGACGTCCTGTTCCGCCCGCTCCGCTCGCACATCGACAGGGTCACGCGTCTCAGCTTCGTCCGTGGCGTCACCGTCCGCCCGGCAGCTCTGGGCGAGCAGGCCGGCATTATAGGTGCTGCAGCCCTGGCCCGCGATCTTTAGGGAGACCAGAGCTGCGCTCCGTTGCTCAGAGCCTCAGCGGTTCTGAGTATTCCAGGCATTTCGGCCCGGAAGGTCCATCACATCACCAAAGCGTGAGGGCTTCGGCTTGAGGACGGTCTCTCGCTTCTGCCCGCCGCTGGTGCGGCAGGGTTGCGCCGCTGCCCGCCCCGTCTCCGTCTTGCGACGGGGGCGGGTGGCGCGGGTCATACGGTCGGCTCCACGAGGCTTCGACACCGCCTGCGGGGTGTCCCGGTCTCCGGCCACTCCGGTACCGGTGGTACTGGCCGCTGCGAGAGCGGCGAGGTCGAGTGCGGCATTGCCGTCCCGGTCGAGGACCAGGCCGCAGACGTCGCATTCGTAGGTCCGAACGTGCAGCAGCAGCTTGGCTTTCACTGCGCCGCACCCGGAGGCCTCAGGGGGCCCGCCTGGATCCAGAAAATGCCGTTAATAGGTTTACAGGCGGACGACGATCAGGGCGATGTCGTCGTTTCCGCCGCCGCTCACGCCGAGGCGGGAGAGCAGGACGTCGGCCAAGGGTTCTGGGTCGAGGCGGACGTTGGCGGCGAGAGCATCGGAGAGCCGGTGCAGGCCGGCGTCGATGTCCTCGCCGCGGCGTTCGACGAGTCCGTCGGTGTAGAGCACGAGGGTGTCGCCGGGGGTGTAGGGCACGGCAGCCTGGGGGCGCGAGACATGCTGCGGGCGGGCTCCCAATGGTGGATCGGTGGCCTGGTCGAGCAGGACGAAGGTGCCGTCGGCGTGGGTGAGGACCGGTGGGGGGTGCCCGGCGCTGCTGTAGGTGATGTGCTGGCGGTGGGTGTCGATGACGGCTTTGACCGCGGTACTGGCCAGTGCCCCTTCCACCGAGCGGGCATACAGGCCCACGGCGTTCATGGCGGGGGCGGGCTCGCACAGGGCGCGGACGGCGGCGGACAGGGCGCTGCGGAGCATGCCCATGGCGGCGGCGGCCTCCAGGCCGTGCCCGACGACGTCGCCGACCGCGACGGAGAAGCACTTGTCGGGCAGGTCCACCACGTCGTACCAGTCGCCGCATACGTTGAGGCTTTTGGCGGCGGGCAGGTAGCGCACCGCGATGTTGGGATGCCGGGCCAGGTCCGGGGCCTGCATCATGGCCTCCTGGAGGGTGACAGCGACCTTCCGTTCTCTGGCATGCGCCTGCCGCAATTGCTCATTGAGCCGCTGGAGATCCTGGGCCCGCACGTAGAGTTCGGTCTCCATGGCCTGAAGCTCGCTGAGCGCTTGATCCGGCCGCGGGCGGTCGGCATGGGAGAGTACGAAGTCGGTCACGTCCTCCATCCGGTGCAGGATCCACGCCACCTGTCCGTCCGGCCCGCGCACGGGGACGTTGGTCGGGGACCCCCACCGTTCCTCGAACAGCCCTGGGCGGTCGGCCACGGGGATGTCGAACTTCTGCACCACCAGCGTCTCCGACTTCCCCGTGCACAGAACCCGGTGCAGGGAAACGCGCAGGTTTCGCAGCCCCTCGGGATCGGGGTCTGCGGGATTCTCGGGGAACGCGTCGAAGAGAAACCGCCCGACCAGGTCTTCCCGAGGGCGGCGGACGTCACGGCAGAACGCCTCGTTGACATCGAGGATCACTAGTTCGGGGCCCAGCACCATGTACGAACTGAGTGTGGCGGCGAACAACGCTCGATAGTCGATCGGCGGTGTGGTCACAGGCGCACTCCGCTCCCGTCCGGTGGCCCCTTCTCCACTCCTACTATGCGCGTTACCGATTGCCACACTGCTTTGCTGCGCCCGGAGTGTCGGAGAGCCGCTGGTCGGGACGATGCTGGGACATCCGAGGCAGGGTTGTCGTGCGACCTCCACCGCCGTCGGTCTGTGAGCCTTTAGGGCGGATCCCCTCCCACCTCCGCGTCTTATCAGAGACCGATAGCTGATCCGGGGAGGATGGCAGGCATGACTCACTGGGTGTACGAGTTTGCAGGTGGTCCGGACACGGGGGACTTCGAGGACAGCGCAGGTGAGGAAGAGCCGGGCGAGGTCGTGTTCCGTGACCGCCCGGGCGGGTTCGGTGTTATGGACGGGTTCGTGCGGGAGAGTGTCGACGGCCTGATGCTGGTGGCCCGCTACCGGTGGGTGGCCAGCGGAGATGCGTCCGCGGTGGCGCCGGTGGTGGTGCGGGCGTCCAGCGAACTCCCGCCGTCGGCGAGCGAGGCCGGCGGTCAGTGAGTATGGACGGTGGGCCGGACATCGACGGTGGGGAAGGCGCTCAGGCAGATCTGTGTGATCTGTGCGGGACGCTGGTCTTGGATGGCACGCAGTGGAACGCGCTGGTGCGGGACTCGTCAGCGGTCAACGCCGGTGATGCAGGTTCGACGGGAAGCGCCTGGTGGTCGGGTGTTCGTGCGAGCATCTGGTGGAACTGGTCGAGCAGTACAAACGCCGACCGTTCATGTACGCCGAACTGTGGGCCGGGAAGATCACCCGGGTGTTGCGGCAGCATCCCAAGGGAATCAGCGAGGAAGACCTGGCCAAGGAAACCGGGCTGACTCCCGACGAGATCCGGCACGGCGTGACGTGGCGAAACGCCGAGCTCCAGCGTCGGCGCGAACAGTTCGACCCGGAGCAGGTCAGCGACTCGAACAGAGGCCAGGAGCAGGCCCAGCTGGTCAGGGGCGCGCACTCGGCGCCCGCAGCCGCGACGTCCACCATCCTCAGCGTGGCCTCGCAGCCTCCAAATGGCTCATTCTGTTGGTCGTGCGCTGCCGCGGTCGACGGGGCCGAGGCGTGGACACGACATTCCGGTGTAGGCGCGGTCCATCCGGGCTGGATGGCTACGCCCAGCCGACGAAGGCCCGGTCTCGCACCGGGGTGCCCCCCGTGGCCTGTTCGGCGGGCCACGGCGTGGCGGGCCGCCGTCGGGCGCTTCACCGCCCGGCGGCGGCAGCCTGACAAAGCCGTACCGCCAGCGGTGAGATCCAGGAGGCGGGGAGGTCACGCTCGGTTCCGGCGCTGGTCGCAGCTTTCTTGACAGCGGCGGTCGGGGTGGCGTGTGACGTTATTGACCCATGCCGTCCATGTCAGCGCCCGCTGCAATCGCGAGATCGACCACGTCGCCACGGTCCTGCCTGACCGCAGCTCTCATGGACGTCATCGGGGGCGTGGCCAAAGCCGAGCTGCTGGAGGGGCAGGCGTCGGTCGTCGCTGGCCTTCCGGGGGTGTTGGGGATCGCGGACGACGACTGGATGGCGCTGGGAACAGCGGAGTTCCTGCGGGCCTGGTCGGGCACTGTGCCTTTCGGCTGGTCAAATAGCCCTCGCCGGACCCGCGGCAACTGGAACGGCACACACGGGAGCCCCGGCATCAGGATGCCGGGGCTCCCGTGTTCTCGGTCCTGACGGTCAGCGCGGAGCAGGCAACGTGGCGGGCGCGTCACTGGTCACCGGGGAGCGCCGGCCAGCCGCCAACTCCGGCACGTACTTGTACAGGGTCGTACCGGAGACCCCGAGCAACTTCGCGATCGACCGCACCGGCCCGTTCGCCCACGCCACCACGTGGATGTCCTGGCGGTGGGGCCCGGCCTGGCCGGTGCCGCGCCTGCCGTATCCGGCCCCGATAGACGGCTGAATCGTTGGCGGGACGGTTGCCAACGGTAGGGGACCGCGAGCCCTGAGGCAGCGGGCCCGACCGTCCACCAAGGCTATGCCCCCGTACTCGAGGAGTGACGCGGTCCCTGCACACCAACTCCTTCGCGGTGAGCTGGTCACTCCTCGGCTGTGCGTAATCAGACCAGGATTGTCGTGTCTTTCATATCCGCGAAGACCGTTGCTCTCGGGCCCGATCGACGGCGGCGTGATTGCGGCGATCCGCTTGGGTGAACTGAGCCCGGCCCCGAGCCGGCAGGGCCGTCAGGCCGGGACGGCGGTCAGGGCACGATGTAGCCGGCGGCGCGGAACAGTTCGTACCATTCTGCGCGGGTCAGTGGCACGTCCGATCCGAGGGCGGCGTCCGCGACACGCTGCGGTGTGGTGGTACCGATGACCACCTGCATCCGGGCGGGATGCCGGGTGATCCAGGCCGTCGCGATCGCCAGGGACGGCACACCGTACTTCGCCGCTAGGCGGTCGATGACGGCGTTGAGCTCGGGGTGGCGCGCCGAGCCGAGGAACGGGCCGTCGAAGAAGCCGGCCTGGAACGGTGACCAGGCCTGCACGGTGATGTCGTGCAACCGGCAGTAGTCCAGGAGCCCGTCGTCACGGCTGACCGACTGCTCCATGCCCTGCATATTGGCCGCGACGCCTTGCGCGACGAGCGGGGCGTGCGTGATCGACAGCTGGAGCTGGTTCACCACCAGCGGCTGACTGACGTGGCGGCGCAGCAGGTCGATCTGCCGGGGGGTGTGGTTCGAGACACCGAAGGCCCGTACCTTGCCTGCCGTGGCCAGCTGGTCGAACGCACGCGCGACTTCTTCGGGTTCGACCAGGGCGTCGGGGCGGTGCAGCAGCAGGATGTCGAGGTAGTCGGTGCCAAGAGCCTTGAGCGAACCGTCCACCGACTCGACGATGTGCTCGTAGGAGAAGTCGAAGTACGGGCCTTCGGGGACGATGCCCACCTTCGACTGGATGATCAGCTGTTCGCGCTGCGAGGGGCTCAGTGCCATCGCCTCGGCGAAGCGGCGCTCACAGCCGTGCAGCTCACTGCCGTACACGTCGGCGTGATCGAGGAACGTGATGCCGGCGTCCATCGCAGTGGCGAGGAGTTCTCGCACCTCCTCGTCGCTCTTGTCCTGGATGCGCATCAGGCCGAGCACGATGTTCGGGACGACCATGTCGGTGCCGGGCAGGTTGAAAGTCTTCACGGTAGGGTCCTTGTCGGTAAGTGGTATTCGGTGCAGGTACGGGGCGCCTCAGGCCGCCGACAGACGGGAAATCTGCTCGGAGGTCAGCATGACGCCGGTGGCGGCCGCCGAGTCACGGATGCTTTCGGGGCGAGAGAACCCGGCAATCGGGACGACCACGGGCGTGAGGGCAAGCTCCCAGGCCAGGGTCACGAAGTAGACGCTGACGCCTGCCTCGTCCGCGACCTCGCGGAAAGCGACGTGGCGCGCCGAGAGTTCGGGCGCGTTCGCGATGCCGCCCAGCGGGCTCCATGGCAGGAACGCGATGCCCAGCTCGGCGCAGCGCTCCAACTCGCGCAGGCTGGACAGGATCTCGTTCACCCCGTCGATCTGGTCCACAGGCGCGCTCGAAATGTCCGCCATGAGGATCACGCCCTCGTCGAGCAGGTCACGGATCGCACCGATCGAATCGGCGTACCGCACACTTGGGTCGGGGCGGTGGAACTGGTAGAGACCGATCGCCTCGACGCCCACGCGCTTGGCCGACTCCTTCGCGGCCTGCTCGAGATGGGCCGGATCGCCGTTCACGGTCCAGCTGCCGGTGCCGCACCGCTGGTGGCCCCCCTTCGTCGCGACCAGCACGTCGTCCGGGCCCCGGCCATACGCGCGCAGAGCCAGGGCGATGAGCTCCTCGTTGTGTCCGACCTCGCCGACGTCGCGGTGAGATGCGTCCGCCCTGCCGAGGAGCGTGACCGGCGTCGAGCGCCGCGTAGATCGTCGCGATCGATCTGCGGGCGTCGGAGCGTCCTTCGATGGTCATCGGCATGCCACCGAGCCCGATCGCCGAAACGGCCTGTCCGCCGATCGTGCGTTGCTTCATCGGATATCTGCTCCGGTAGTGGAAGACGGGTGGTCGAGGTCTTCTCGCACGGAAGGCCGGTCCTGCCCGAGCCTAGGAACAGCTAATCCAGAAGTCCAACAGTTGTTGGTCATGACATTGAGAAATGGAATAGATGAATGGATCTGCGGCAGATGCACTGACCCGGTGACTGGCGACACCATCACCGTCCCCTCCACCCAGGGGCGCATGACTTGGCGTCCGACCACCGCCGTGGCCTGCTTCGGCCAATGTTCCTGCGACGGTCCCGCGGCCGACGTTGCCTGCGGCGCCCTGAACTTCTTCACCAGTCCCGGGACGGTTCGCAGTTGGGCTGAACGGCACCCCGACTACACGGGCAAGGCCGTCGATCATGCCCAAGCTGAGGCGCTGGGGCGCTCCATCTTGGGCTCCCTGCGGGCAGCATCAGAGCCCGCCGCACAGCTCACTTATCCGGAGCCCTTCGAATGATCGAGCCCCTGAACTGGCCCTTTATCGTGTGCCCCGGCAAGATTCGAACCTGCGACACCCTCTTTAGGAGTTCGGTCCGGCCTCTGCGGACTCGGCGTCTTACTGGTGCGCGCCGTACGCCGGTTATCCAGGAGGTGCGCCACTGTCCGCGTTCGTTGATGTCAACGATGGATGTCAGGCGGTGGTTTGAGATTTTGGGCCGACGCGCGCTCGTTGCTCTGCTCGGTACCTCCCTGACGCCC